>JBFJZQ010000293.1:0-4297 GCA_041622015.1 Oleiphilaceae bacterium | reverse complement strand
GCGTTTTGTTTTAGCTTGCTTTTTGAAGAGGAGTTGCCGGCTCTTCAAACTTCACATCATCAAAGTAATCATTATCTTCAGGAATCGTTCCTTCTTTGGCGCAAACATCGCGAATTGCCTGCTCAACAATATCAATCCCTTTCTCAAGATTTTCTTGGCTAATGACAAGCGGGCATAAGAATTTAACTACTTGGTCATCTGCACCACTGGTCTCGATAATTAGGCCATTCTGGAAACAACGCTTGGTTATTTGCCCTGCAATTTCACCATTTACACAATTGATACCCTGAAACATACCTCGGCCACACGCATTAAAACTGCCTTCGCCATAGTTGTTCACGATGTGATTCAAACGATCAGTGATATAAGCACCTTTACGCTTAATCTCCTGAGAGAACTTGTCATCCGACCAGTAATGGTCAATAGCAGACTTAGCCGTAATGAAGGCAAAGTTATTACCACGGAAAGTACCGTTGTGCTCACCGGGCTTCCATTGGTCTAGCTCAGGCTTCATTAACACAACCGCGAAAGGCAAACCGTAACCACCTAATGATTTAGACAGGGTAACAATGTCTGGCTTGATTCCTGCTTCTTCAAAACTAAAGAAAGTACCCGTTCGACCACAGCCTGCTTGAATATCATCAACAATCAGCAAAGCGTCATGCTTACGACATACAGCCTCTAAGTTACGTAACCATTCAAAACTAGAGGCATTAATACCGCCCTCACCTTGAACTGTTTCAACAATAACCGCTGCTGGCTTATCGATACCACTACTTGAATCACATAACACTTTATCCAAATAAGCAGTGGTATCTACTTCATCACCTAAATAGCCATCGTAGGGCATACGCGCGCTACCATTTAAACTGACACCCGCCGCACCACGGTGATGCGAGTTACCGGTCGTTGCCAATGAACCTAAGCTAACGCCATGAAAGCCATTGGTGAAGGAAATTACATTTTCACGACCCGTGATATTTCTCGCTAATTTAAGCGCAGCTTCAACCGCATTGGTACCCGTTGGCCCAGTGAACTGCACGATATATTCCAAACCTCTTGGCTTTAGAATCTTCTCGTTAAAGGCTTCTAAAAATTCACCTTTCGCTTTGGTGTGCATATCTAGGCCATGGGTAATGCCATCTTCCATAATGTATTTGAGCAAGTCTTCTTTAAACAGCGGGTTGTTATGGCCATAGTTCAAGGTACCTGCACCGGCAAGAAAGTCTAAATACATATTGCCGTCATTGTCGTATAGGTGTTCCATTTTGGCTTTATTAAAAACTCGTGGAAATGAACGTGCATAGCTTTGTACTTCTGATTCGATTTCGTCAAAAATTTTCATAGTCTAGGGTCTCCTGAGATGACCGAATTATTTAAGGGTTAAAAAGTGTTTTACATACTTCAATATGAATGAGTTGATGATTTTGAGATTAATCACTGGACTCTGAAGTGCTGGTCTCGAACGGACCGATGCGAACAAGGTTCTCTGTTTCATGGGAGCCATGAAAATGAACATCTTTCGTGAAGAATTCAGAGCGCGAAAGCTCTGTTTTAAGCGACTTAGCAATACTACCGAAGAGGGCCCATGAGCCTGGGTTATTGTCAGTAATTGTCGTCTCGATGTAACTAAGTTGCTGACCCGCATTTCGCTTCAAAATGTCTAACAACATTTTCTTGGCTAAACCCTGGCCTCGTGCTTTTTCACTGACAGCAACTTGCCAAATAAATAAGGTATTTGAGTCACTGGGCTTGATATAGCCCGAGATAAAACCCAACACTTCTTGCGAAGTTTCATCTAATGCAATAACAGAAGTATTTGAAAAATGCGCACACTGCAATAAATTACAATACATGGAGTTTTGATCAAGAGGCGGGCAGTTTGCAATCAAATGATAGACATCATGTCCGTGGATATCATCCGGCTTACTTAACACTAGGCGAGTCATAAACAGTTTTTCCTTGTTAAACCAATATAAGCGCTAAAAATAATTTAGTCTTGTATACTTTAGTACACTAAGCATTTCATATAGCAAAAACCTGATATAAATGACCACTAAAGACAATAATCGCCGTCTTTGCTATATAATCGCGTTTAAAAGACTGTATTCCATTGAGGTCTAAATATAGTACACTAAAGGAATATTATTTTCCAGGCGTCTTTTTATTAGGAAAAATAAGTGTAGTTAATGAAAATTGATTTAGCCGAGCAAATTTAAATGACAAATAAAGAAGCAGACAATCAATGGATAAGCTTTTACATAGGGAGTGAAAAATTTGCCTGCAAAGTCAAAAAAATCCAGGAAGTCATCCCTTACGAAGAGCCTATCCCCGTGCCTGGTGCGCCCAGTGAAGTTGAAGGCGTGCTTAATGTAAGGGGTGAAATCGTACCTATTGTTTCCGGCTTGCAAGTAGCAACCGGCTGCCCAACCACACTCCCTGATTCTGACCAAACAACCACATTCAATGAAGGCAAAGGCAATAACAGTATTATTATCATGGATATTGAAGCAGGCCAGATCGGCATTTCAATTGATGCCGTAAAGGAAATTATTCACATCCACACTTCAGACATTGAATTTGAAGAAACACATAATTCTTGCATTGCGGGCACAGTACTCCATAAACAAGACTTAATCACACTTCTCGACATTCACCCTCAAAACTTCCAAAGCCAATCTTATGCAGAAAACACATAAACTTAAAATACACAAAGAAGTAGCCTCTCAAAAACCAATACTTAAGGTATACTCACATAGTAAACAGCCCACAAACGAGGATGAGTTTTTGAACCGCATAGATGATGTTTTAGTTGCACTTAGGCGAGTGATTCGAGCCACCGATTTACATTCAAAACATCTTTCAAAAACGACGGGGCTCACCTCCCCTCAAATACTCTTGCTTCACACAGTAAGAGACAAAGGGAATGTTACCATTGGTGAAATAGCTCAAGATATGAGCCTTAGCCAAGCTACTGTTACCACCATCATTGACCGTCTGGAAAAAAGGGAACTCATTTTCAGAGAACGCTCAAAAGCAGACAAACGCAAAGTACATGCACACTTAACCGAAAAAGGGCATGAAATACTTAAAACAGCACCCGTTCCGCTTCAGGATCAGTTTGCCAAACATTTCGCAGACCTGCAGGAATGGGAGAAAACCATGATCATTTCGAGCCTTCAACGTGTTGCTTTTATGATGGATGCCCAAAACATTGATGCCTCCCCCCTTTTAGATATTGGTACACCTGATAGAACAACCACGCTGTTAGAGCCACCAGAATAACTCTATTAGCAACAAGAATATTCAAACCTGCAAATATACTAAAAGGATATAAAGCGAAATTATCAGCAACAAATTTGTAAATATCCCATACTCAAGCTAGTTTTAATGAGCATGTATCAATGCATTACTAGTTGATTACTTGATAACACCTATATTCTTGAATATACCGACGGTCTCATCCCTGAACGATACATATAAAGGACATGTATGTTGTTGCTAGAATCAAAAACATGTCAACGGTCGGCTTATTTCAGCAAATCAACGACCAGCCTGAGTATTCTTTTATTACTCGTTCTTAACTTCTCTCAGGCGTTTGCCGAGATAGAAACATCCACACATCAGCCCCCCACTTTAACGAATGAAGAATATCAGTGGCTAGAAGACCACCCTGTCATTCGAATGGGAATTGATCCCATTTATGGCCCTTATTCATTTGTAGATAAAGATGGCACACCTCGAGGCGTGTCAATTGACTTCCTTAACTTAATTAGCCAGCAATTGGGAATACGCTTTGAACTCATTTCAGATTTAGCTTGGAAAGATCTAATCACCGCAATTCAAAATAAACAAATTGATGCAATAGCTACCGTCAGTTTTTTACCGGAAAGAACAGAGTTCTTATCTTTTACTGAAGACTACCTGATCACGCCTTTGGTCATTTTAACCCGGAAAGAAACACCGCAAATTGAGCTTTTATCTGATCTGAAAGGGATGCAAATTGCCTTGGTACAAGGCTATTCGTCCAGCAAAAAATTACTTACCAAGTTCCCAGAACTAACCCCATATTATGTACTTAACCCGGCAGAAGGTTTGAATGCAGTCGCACTTGGGCTCGTCGACGCCTATGTGGGCGTGCTTGGCGTGAATGAATTCATCGCTCAGCATAACGGCATTACCGGTTTAAAAATCAACGCTTCATTTGATATGAAAAACAACACTCAAGCTATAGGTGTTCGTAAAGATTGGCCCCCCTTAGCCAGCATATTGAGTAAATCGCTCAGAGCGATTCCAG
>JBFJZQ010000292.1:0-4300 GCA_041622015.1 Oleiphilaceae bacterium | reverse complement strand
ATTCAAAGGTAGTTGATTACGCGATTTATTCTCGCTCTTGATTGGCAAGGATGTCAGGCCAACTTTTTTCCACTATACAATGTTATGGTTCCAAGCGGAGTCGAAATCGTTTCATTAACCGAAACATTTACAAATCCAACCTTCTTCACTCGAACTCAACGGTATAATATTTATTTAGGATTCGATCTGCCTAGACAAAACTCCTTTGACTTAAAAGTCCGCAATCGAGACACTCAAGGGTTCTTCTCAGATAAGGATTATTTAGCCAATCTTTGCGCTTAGGAAACTAACGAAAAGAGCATAAAGCGTTCATCGTACCAATACTCAAATACCTATTACTTTTTGTTGAAAGCGATCATTTTCGGTTGCACTAAATACCACTGGCAACGATTACAAAGCAGACCTTTTATTTTTTTGAATAGAGGCTAACAATGGCTAGGATTTCAGGCCAATTTTTTTGCACTATACAATGTTATGGTTCCAAGTGGAGTCGAAATAGTTTCATTAACAGCTACATCGACAAAACCCGCCTTCCTCATTAATTCAGGTAAAACACCACTAACACTATCTGATGTTGTTTCGAAACCATCTAACAGCTGAACTATATAAAATAAGCAACGCATAATAATGTTCGTTGGCTGGCCCCAATCCGCGATATGTATTTCTCCATTTGGTTTCAAAACTCTATAAGCTTCTTGAAATGTCCGCTCTTTGTTTTTCAAGTTAAGGTGATGAAAAAATAAGCTAGAAACACAACGATCAAATTTGTTGCCATCAAACGGCATATCGAATGACAAGCCCTCAACAAACTTAACATCTAGTCCAAGTGAGTTAGATTTTTTTTCAGCAATCAAAATAATATTTTCGTCAGCATCAATTCCTGTTACTAACGAACCGTCTACTGTTTTTTTGATTTGTATAGCAAGAGTTCCTGTTCCTGACCCAAGGTCTAATACTTCTTGGCTTGCCACTAACCCTGCTTGCTCTATTAAATGAGATTTGAAAAATATTTCCCTGCAGGTCAAAGCTAATATTGGGTCATATAAAGCCGTAAGCCAACTAAACCTAAGCGCAGGGATGAATTCTTTTGAATTTCTGTTCATAGCTCTCTCCAATTTCTTGAACAACAGAAGCAAGAGTATTGAATCTTCATTGTTGCGTATTGAATGAAAAAGCTAATATAAAAATCTAAGTTCTGTTTATATTTGAAAGTGCTAAGGCAGGTGATAATCCGAATGCTTGTTTAAATGTTCTGGAAAAATGTGCTTGATCAGCAAAGTTTGACCCATAAGCAGCAGACTGGATGCTATTGTTAGTCAGAATAAGTTCAATTCCATGAACCAGGTGAAGCCATTTTTTATAACTCCTTAGCGGCATTCCTGTTTCTTCTTTAAACCAGTGAGAAAACCTGCTGGGTGATAAGCAAACGTGTTCAGCTAATTCATCTCGTGTGACAGTTTGGCCGGAGTAGATATCATCCAATCTTGATAAGACTTTTGTTAAGCGAACATCCGTATTACTGGCTATCGATGTCATAAACGATTTCTGTAATGTTTGAGAGCCGCTTTCCAGCTTATCTATATTTTTGAAGCAATCAGTAATTTGCTTGTTCACTTTAGAATTGATCAGGCCTATAGAGTCAAGGTTACCAATACTGCCTACTATTGATTTTGCTAATGTCGAGTTTGGATCAAAGTAAATAGTCAACATTAAACTCGGCTGCAACGAATGTGCGGTATTGGCTGGAATAAATAGAGCGTTTCCCTTTATCGTTCTTTTTTCTGAAGAAATAACAATCTCATTCTCTAGCGCTATGCTAATTTGATGTGCCCAGTGGCGGTGCTCAGAGTTATGACCAGAGCTACCGACGAATACACCTATGCCTTGAAGGATAGATGCAGAACCAGACCACTTTTTTAGCCTATCATTCATTTTGATTGCCACCATAAATCTTGAATTAACATGGCATAATCATGAGATCTACTTTCGACTGTTACTGGTTTGCCCATGCCGGGAACGACAAGATTAATGCCTTTGCTTTTAGCCAATTGACTTATACTTTCAAGAGGATCATTCCATTCATGGAAAGCTAGATCAAAGGTGCTGTTATGAATAGGCATTAAAACATGGCCGCCCAAATCGATGTGGGCCTGAACGGTCTGTTCAGGCATTAAATGTTCGTTTTCCCAGCTATAGTCATAGGAGCCATTTTCCATCAGGGTCATATCAAATGGGCCGTAGCGTTCACCAATTTCTTTGAATATTCCCGAATAACCGCCATCACCACTGAAAAAAACGCTCTGTGTATTGCTATGTAGAACCCAAGAGCTCCAAAGAGCTTTGTTCTGATCAATAAGCACTCTCCCTGAAATATGATTTGCAGGCGTTGCTACGATGGTTAACTCACCTACATGGACACCTTCCCACCAATCTAACTCAGTAATATGTTCAGGATCTATACCCCAATCTACTAGGTATTCACCGTTCCCTAGAGGTACATAGAAATGTTCTACTTTTTTACGCAGCGCCTCAATAGTAAGTCTATCCAAGTGATCGTAATGATTATGTGATATCAACACGCCTTTAATGTGTGGAAGTTCGGAAATGGTTAAGGGTGCATCATGAAATCTTTCAACGCCCAGTGTGTAGATAGGCCCTAAGCTATTTGAAAAGACAGGGTCTGTTAACCAGTAGTGGCCTTCTATTTTAATCAATACGGTGGAGTGGCCAAAACGAACTGCACTAATTCTGTCGCTAGGCAATGCGTCAAGCTCTGCCCGTGATAGCTTGTATACTTCAATAGGCTCTGAAGGGGTTTGATTTTGTTGGGTTTCAAAAACATAACGATATGAAGCATCCACAACAGCACCTAAGCTTGGCAATTCAACGGCCTCACGTGTATGTTCACGTCCTAGGTTGTACTGTGAAATAGAAACGTGTGCACACCCTATGACCATTAGTAGAAGTAACAGTCCTTTAACTAATTTCATCTCCAACCCTTATTATTTTTTGGCATTTATTTTATCTAAATTGAGCATCGAATAAGGGAAGTATCTATCATATCGATAAATTATCTAAGGATTGAAATATGAATAAGCACTTTAAGCCAGTGCGGGTTTATGATCACCAAAGCGATCATTTTTGGTTGCACTAAATACCACTGGCAACAGAACTAAAGCGATACTTCTAATGTAGTCGATTAAATAGATCTGGCACCTTTTCTATAAATACATTTATAAATAAATAATTTGAACATTCCTGCAGAATTGAATAGATTCTTAATCATTAGCAAAAATAGTAAGAGGGTTTCATCATCAACGATCAAGATCAATCCACCTCAGCGAAACGAAATCCTTGGGTGATGCTTGGAGTGATCCTATCCATATTGATACTATTGGGGGTTATGTTTTCGGCCATGCCAAAAGGCTTTAAAATGACACATGAACAAATAGGTGCGGGTAAGCCTGCCATCGTATTTGTTTACGACCCTAATCTTGCTGTGAGCATCAGCCAGCCGGAACAAATGAATATTGCTCGGGATCAGCTTGGTGATTCGGTAAACTTTCTGATAGCCAAAATCGCGACTCCAGAAGGTGATAAGCTCATTGCCGACTATAGCGCGAAACCTGCCGAACTCTTATTGTTTGATGCGTCAGGAAAACTAACAAAAAGGCAGTTCGCATTGAAAAAGTCACAGGATTTAATTCAATGGACTGAGCTTGATTGACCTTTATTTCAGAAGCTAGTGGGGGCGGGTCTAACATGTTGCATGTCAATCTTCAGGCAAATCAATTTGGCTATTAATTTAGCGGTACTTATATCCTTAGAAAGGTAGAGCTTTTGCGGTAAAAGCTATCTATCTATATTGCGATGCGCCTAAAGAGAGCGCTTTGCTCTTGAAGTAAGCTGTTTTTGGGCCAGTCAAACATGAACGCTTTTGCTCTTGATCTATCATTCTCACCACTTTCAATAATGAATGCTTTTGAAGCAAAGCCTTAATTCTAGCAAGCAGAGCATGACGATAAGGCCAAACGAATTTGAAGCTTCAACGGCAAGTCCTTTGGCACTTTTTAGACTAAGTTTTGCTTTGTGATTGTAGGTTCTAGTCGAAACCTCTATTTCAATAGGTCAGGTCGCGTGCTGACTTTTACACATAAGCAAACTGAGTTTGTTCTTAATTCACAATAATCTGTTCAACCATCAATTCCCTCTTAGGAAAGAATCGATGGTTTGCTATTCAGGCTTCTCATATAAACATCGGAACAAGATTTACTTTAGTGGTCATGCTTACCATGGCCTT
>JBFJZQ010000291.1:0-4307 GCA_041622015.1 Oleiphilaceae bacterium | reverse complement strand
TTTTTTCAGTTATTTTTCAAATTCTTTTGACCAAACCTGAAAAACCAAAACCACCAACAATTTGAGATAAGATACTAATTTATAAGCAATTTCTTTTCTCAAAATCTTCAACTAATCCGTTCGTTTAAGTCCGGTTCCCGTTGAAGAGGTGCGCATTATATAGAGCTCATTAGCCACGTCAACACCCTTTTTAAAATAACTTAAACTTTTTATGTTAACGCTTGTAAATTGAACATTATTTATACTATTTAGCACCTTTTCGACGACCAACTAGCGCATTAAATGGACCTGATGCAACATAAATCATAAATGCACCGAACAGAACCAAAGAAGGCTCCAAAGCAATTACCGCAAAGACCAAGACCATCATGAGCAACGCCGTAAACGGGACACTCTTCTTCATATCAAACTCTTTGAAAGAATAGTACTTAACATTACTAACCATCAATACACCCGAAGCTGCCACAACAACCATTGTCAGAAGCGTTAGAGCCATTGTCTGCTCATATCCGTGCGTTGCCCACACAAACCCTGCAACTATTGCCGCCGCAGATGGACTAGGAAGGCCAATAAAGTATCGCTTATCAACCACATCTATCTGGGTATTAAACCTTGCCAATCTCAGCGCCGCACCTGCAACATAGATAAATGTTGCTATCCACCCCACATTCCCTAATGTTTGCAAATTCATAGTGAATGCAACAAGTGCTGGCGCAACACCGAAAGCAACCATATCCACCAAACTATCATACTCTGCACCAAAAGCACTTTGAGTATTAGTCATCCGCGCAACACGACCATCCAAACCATCCAATATCATTGAGATAAATATCGCTACAGCAGCATTATCAAAATGCCCGTTCATCGCAGCAACAATTGCATAAAACCCCGAAAACAATGATGCGGTTGTAAATAAATTAGGCAGAAGATAAATACCTCGACCTAATTTTGATTTATTCTTCCGAGAACCAACATCTTCAACATCTTCAATCTCTTCAATTTCATCAACCTGATCTATATTATTAGCCTGCTTATCCATTTTCTTTTCCCATCAAACAAAAAAGCTCTCAAACCTATATGACTTGAGAGCCCTCATCAACCGTTCAATAAAAACTGATTAGTTTTTAGACTTATCAACAATCTTATTGATCCAAGGCATCATGCCACGCAACTTCTCACCAACTTGCTCAATTGGGTGAGCCGCATTATTTCTTCTATAGGCCGTCATAGATGGGTAGTTTGTTGCACCCTCGGAAATAAACATTTTTGCATACTCGCCATTCTGAATACGCTTCAATGCATTTCTCATCGCTTCACGTGACTGCTCATTAATCACTTCAGGACCAGTAACATACTCACCATACTCTGCATTATTTGAGATAGAGTAGTTCATGTTGGCAATGCCACCTTCATACATCAAATCAACAATAAGCTTTAACTCATGCAAACACTCGAAATATGCCATTTCAGGCGCATAACCCGCTTCCGTAAGCGTTTCGAAGCCCATTTTGACAAGCTCAACCGCACCACCACAGAGAACTGCCTGCTCACCAAATAAATCAGTTTCAGTCTCATCTTTAAAAGTAGTTTCGATAATACCAGTTCTACCACCACCGACACCACACGCATAGGATAACGCCAAGTCCTTAGCTTTACCGGTTGCATCTTGATAGATAGCCACTAAATCAGGAATACCGCCACCTTTAACAAATTCTGAACGAACTGTATGACCAGGCGCTTTTGGTGCGATCATTATCACATCAAGATCCGCTCTCGGCACAACCTGATTATAATGAATAGCAAAACCGTGAGCGAACGCCAAGGTTGCGCCTTTTTTCAAATTTGGCTCAATTTCATCTCGATATAAAACAGACTGAAACTCATCTGGAGTTAGAATCATAACTACATCAGCACTTGCTACCGCTTCAGCTACTGGCTTTACAACCAATCCATGCGCTTCAGCTTTAGCAACCGATGAGGAGTTAGATCTCAGACCAACGGTTACATCCACACCAGAATCTTTCAAGTTACATGCATGAGCATGTCCTTGAGAACCATAACCAATTATTGAAACTTTTTTTCCCTTGATAATCGACAGATCACAATCTTTATCGTAATAAACTTGCATGATTTTCCTCTAAATATCAGGCCAGAAAACTGGCATTATTTTAATTCAAAAAGACAAACCCAAAAGAGCCACCTATAGACTCAGAATCTTTTCACCCCGCGCGATACCCGAAACACCCGTTCTTACTACCTCAAGAACACCACTTTCGGCAATTGCACTAATAAAAGCATCAAGCTTTTCAGTACTTCCCGCCAACTGAATGGTATAAACAGAACTACTAACATCAACAATCTGACCACGAAAAATATCAACAGAACGCTTCACCTCTGCTCTCTGAGAACCAGATGCCTTTACCTTTACAAGCATTAATTCTCTCTCGATATGTGCACCTTCCGTTAAGTCAACCAACTTTACCACTTCGACCAGCTTATTTAATTGCTTGGTAATCTGCTCAATAACCTTATCTGAACCACGTGTCGTTACAGTCAAGCGCGATAACGAACTGTCTTCAGTTGGCGCAACCGTTAAAGTCTCAATATTATAATTGCGCTGAGAAAACAGACCTACAACCCTGGACAAAGCTCCTGGTTCGTTCTCCAACAAAACCGAAATAATTCGACGCATATCTATGTCCTCTCCGTCTTGCTAAGCCACATATCCTTCATCGCACCCTTTGCAATCTGCATTGGATAAACATGCTCTTTTGGATCAACATAAACATTTATAAAAACCAAGCGATCCTTCATCGCAAAAGCTTTTTCCATCGTCGAATCTAATTCACTTAACTTCCGCACCGTCAAACCTACATGACCGTAGGCTTCAACAAGCTTTTCGAAGTCAGGCAGAGAATCCATATATGAATGAGAGTGACGCGCCTCATAATTCATATCTTGCCACTGCTTAACCATACCTAATGACTGGTTATTTAAAATAACCACCTTAACAGGCAAATCATATTGCTTACAGGTAGACAACTCTTGAATATTCATCTGAATACTCCCTTCACCCGTAACACACACAACTTCCTCATTTGGATAATGCAATTTTATACCCATGGCAGCCGGCAATCCAAAACCCATCGTCCCCAAACCGCCAGAGTTAATCCAGCGATTAGGCTTATCAAACTTATAATATTGAGCCGCAAACATCTGATGTTGACCAACATCAGAGGTAACATAAGCATCACCTTTAGTCGCTCGATATAATGATTCAATGACAGCCTGAGGCTTAATATTATCCTCAGTAGAGGGCTCATAGTGACCGCCATGCCGCTTACGCCAAGCTTCAATCTTCTCCCACCAACCAGCAATAGCGGCGGCATCAGGAGCAATATCAGATTCAGAAATCAACGCAAGCATATCATCCAACACAGAACTGACCGGCCCCACTATAGGAACATCAACTTTAACGGTTTTAGCAATATTTGCGGGATCAATATCGATATGAATAATACGAGCTCCTGGACAGAACTTATCTGTCCCATTTGTAACTCTATCATCAAATCTTGCCCCAACAGCCAAAACAAGGTCAGCATTATGCATAGCTTGGTTCGCCTCAAAGCTACCATGCATACCCAGCATACCTAGACTATTCTTACCCGTGCCTGGATAACCACCCAAACCCATTAAGGTATTAGTCACAGGATAATTTAGCGTTTCGACTAATGAGATCAACTGAGGAGAAGCCCTTCCAAGAATAACCCCACCACCCGCATAGATAACCGGCCGCTTAGCAGCCAATAACATATCAACAGCTTTTTTGATCTGCCCTGAGTGCCCTCGCACTGGCGGAGAATAAGATCTCAGTTTAACTTTTTTAGGGTAAACATACTCGAAGCGTTCATTTGGCGCAGTCATATCCTTAGGGATATCTACAACCACCGGGCCTGGACGACCAGACTCTGCAATATAAAACGCCTTTTTTAATACTTCAGGAATTTCAGACGGATGCCTAATGGCCATATTATGCTTAACAATCGGCCGAGAGACCCCCATCATATCTGTTTCTTGGAAGGCATCTTCTCCAATAAGCGTTGAAGGGACCTGGCCACACAAGACGACCATTGGAACAGAGTCCATGAAAGCTGTAGCAATACCAGTGATAGTATTTGTCGCTCCAGGACCAGAAGTAACCAGCACGACACCCGCCTTACCAGACGCTCGCGCATAACCATCCGCCATATGAACAGCAGCCTGCTCATGACGAACCAAAATATGTTCAACTTTATCCTGACGAAACA
>JBFJZQ010000290.1:0-4314 GCA_041622015.1 Oleiphilaceae bacterium | reverse complement strand
GCCTGCAGTTATTAAAGAATGTTTTACCACTCCAATAAAAGTAATTTTCTGGTTTCGTCCTTTGTGAAATGCTTTTATTTCTACTCTAACCAAGTCATTTACTTGTAGATTGGTCGGCGACTTCAAGGCTAACCCTTTCTCACCGAAATCCTTAGTCATACACTGGACAATCTCTTGGTTTTTTAATGTCACCTGAGCAGGCCAATGGGCTTCACGTCGAATGTGAAGACGTCTGTTTGCATCGACAGCCCCGCCCTGGACAAATATCTTCTCATTGACTAAATATCTAGGGACCTTGTGGACGCCTGAGCTTACTTTGCGTGTTGTGGCTGGTGCTGATTCTGGTGCCGATTCTGGTGCTAGCGCTGATGCTGGTGCTGGTGCTGGTGTTTTATCAATCGTAGCGATCTTTACCGCATCTTCAGATTTTGTTTCTTTTTTCTTATAAACTATTTTATCTGAGACTGAGTCTAACGATTTACTCACTTTCAAGTTTTTGTGAGCTTCGTCTTTTCTTTTAGGGGCATTAGCTATATTTATTATCCTTGTTAAATGCTGGTCAGCCTGAGACTTATAATCTAAGTCCGTTAATTTGAAAACAACATGTGCAAAATGAATAAGGGTATTATGTGTGATCAACATGTCAGAAGATATGCGCTGCTTATTAACGAATGTTCCATTGGTAGAGTCAAGGTCACGAATGTAAAGTCGGTTACCTTTTTTATATATTTCAGCATGTTCTCGAGAAATACCCGAATGCAAAACGACCATATCAAGACACTTATTTCTGCCAATCGTAAACGGAAAATGTGTGATTCGTGTTTTTTTGATCGCTTTGGTTTCGTCGAGACTGCCTTCTAATTGCCATAAGGCCATATTTTTAACTCTATAAATGTTTTTATAAATTTATTTCATTGTAATATGTATTTGAAGAATCGCACACTTTCACTGCCGAACTAATGATTAAAAAATTTTGAATTTGAAACTTTAGAATCGACCCGCCCTCATTCATAACGTCATAATTTTATTCTTGCTGATTAAATGCATCCCGTATCGGGCATATCCATCGAAACAGGACTTGAGGAGTGAACTTCATGAATGAAAGTATTCCCACACCTTTTTTAAAACGCTTCTTTTAGTTGCACTCCCTTACAAATATATCTCTCACAGAGTTAGACAGTTTGCATATTATTAGCTTTACTTTGTTTGATGTTCTCCACCACCGATTTGAGAGACTAGTTAAAAAGCCGATGAATTTCTTTCTTATTATCAGTCAACAATACTCGAGTCGAGCATGTCTGAATACTGCCAGGCTAATGTTGTCGATTTTCGTCTTAATAAGCTTGTCGCATGCTCTAAGTGCAGAAGAAATTATTGATATTAGTGCAACGGAAAAACGTGTTGTATTAGGGAAATTCGCTGAATACATCGAAGATACCCATAATTCGCTTTCCATCGATCAAGTTAAAACCCTCTCCAGGGGGCTCATTTGGCAAAATATAAGCAGCGATACCCCCAATTTTGGCTATACCGACTCGGCTTACTGGGTACACCTGCGTCTGACAAACAAGAGCAATCATAGCGTTGATCGAGTCGTTGAAATTGCCTACCCCGTCATCGACTATATTGATTTTTACCAGGTCAATGCCGGCAACATAGAACAAAAATTTCAAGTAGGCGACAAAAGGCCATTTAGCGCTCGACCCATTGCGCACCGTACTTTTGTTTTCCCTATTTCTGTGGATGCCATGAGTGATAGCTCACTGTTTATCAAAGTTAAAAGTAGTAGCTCCCTCCAACTTCCAATTTCCATTGCATCTGAAAGAGAGTTTTTCGCTAGCGACCAACTGGATCTGATCAGAATGTGTGTTTACTACGGCATGATGCTGGTGATGATTCTATTTAACCTTTTCATTTATTTTTCGCTTAAGGAAGCGATGTACTTTTATTATGTCAGCTTTGTATTTTGTTTTGCAGCAATGCAGTTCTGCCTGCACGGCATGGCAGGACAATATATCTGGCCAGAAAAATCGTATCTTCAAGACTTTAGTATTCTGATTTTTGTACCGAGTATCGTGCTATTTGCCTCACTTTTTGCCAGACACTTCTTGGATTTATCTATTCACGCCCCATTAGCAAACCGTTTTTTTAAAGTGATGGGATGGATCGCTATTGCGTGTATAGGTGGTGGTTTGTTCCTTGATTACGAGCAGTCGATTAAGTTTTCAGTTCTCGCAGTAATTCCTGCATCACTCGGTTGTCTGATAATCGGCCCCTATCTTTGGGCTAAAGGACATACGATCGCACGATTTTATACCATAGCCTGGGCTTCTATTACGATTGCCACAATGGCCTTAGCGCTAAGCAAATTCGGCATTATCCCTCGGACTTTTTTAACAGAAAACGGCTTACAATTTGGCTCTGCGATGGAAGCAGTTCTTTTATCTTTGGCTTTGGCAGACAGGCTGAACAACGAACGCGACCAACGCTTTCAAGCACAGGAGAAAATGCTTGAGGAGTCTATGCAGCGCGAGATTGCAGAGCAAGAGTTAATTTACAGTGCACTACACCACCCGCTTACTGGCGCACCTAATCGGGCATTTTTTGAGAATTGGTTTCAGGAACAAGTTGAACGTCTAGAAGATATGCCAAAAATTACGATGGGCATGTTCTACCTCCGTCGTTTTCATGAAGTCAACAAAACGCTTGGACATATTCAAGCAGATGGACTACTAAAGCTCATCACGAAAGAACTTAATGAACAGGTAAAGCTACTATCTGGTGCAATATCTTTGGACGACAAAGACGGCGACAGCCATTATATCGTGGCCATGGAAGGGGTAACCTTTGTTATTCTTATTAATAATTCAGAAAACCAGGATCCAAAACAATCTATTAACGCCCTAGCCTTAAAATTATCTGAACCTCTTGAGTTCAATGGTATGGCTATCGATACAGGTTGTATCAGTGGAACTGCCGATTACATACCTCAGCAGACAGATGCTCAAACACTCCTTCGCAATGCACAAATAGCGATTGATATGGGCGAAAGGTATGGCAAACTGGTCACCGACTACTCGAATGAAATTAACCCCTACAACGCTCGACGCTTATCGCTGGCAGGTGAACTTCGCAAAGCGATTGATAAAGACGAACTAGCATTGCATTTTCAACCAAAAATTTGCTCTAAAAATGGTAAAATTTCTGGCATGGAAGCCCTGCTTAGATGGACTCACAGCGAGCATGGATTTATTCCACCGGATGAGTTTATTCCTATCGCCGAACAAACTGGCGTCATAAACCCCTTAACCAAATGGGTTATCGACAGAGCCTTGTCACAGTTAAGCGAACTCCGTGAAATGGGCTTTGAGTTATCGATGGCCGTCAATATCTCCGCGATTAATTTAAAGGAAAAACACTTTCCACGCGTTGTCCAGGAAGGCTTGGAAAAATATAAAATTCCACCTGGCTTATTGTCATTGGAAGTCACAGAAACTGCTATGATGGATGACCCCGTTCGCGCCTTGGCAGCGCTGCGTGAACTCAATAGCTTGGGTGTTAGACTATCTATCGACGACTTTGGAACAGGCTATTCGTCGTTGGCCTATATCAAACAATTACCGGTACAAGAGATCAAAATAGATCGATCCTTTGTCATGGAAATGGACAGTCATGACAACGATGCCATTATCGTTAAAACGACAATCAATATGTGTCACGACCTAGGCTACGAGGTGGTCGCTGAAGGTGTCGAAACTCTTCAAACCTGCGACACACTAAGCCAAATGGGCTGTGATTACCTGCAAGGCTATCACCTTAGTAGACCCCTGGCCTTCGAAGACTTTATTGCTTTCGTTAAGAATCACGAAAGCCCAGGTTGTGCGGGGTCAAGCAGAACCTAAAGCCGACTTGCTAAGCAGCACTCTAGGGCTTCGCCATTGAATTACATTAGATATCACGGACACTGTCACCGAAATATTTTTAAGCACATCCAGAATTTTCTGTTAATTACTGAAGACGCTATTTCTCAAAATAGAAGCAAACAGACTTAAAATATTTAGTTTGAATAATTAACTATACTTACTATATTACTATAGTTGCTTTGCCTGCTTAGTTTTTATTAGCAGAGCCAAGTTGTCGTTTCGACATATTGAAAGCATTTATGAGTTTAAAGCAAAGCTATGAAGTTTTATATCATACTATTTATCGCAGTATTCCACCTTCCCGTTTTGGCACAAACCAATGAGTTCCTTATTGTTGGTAAGCCCTCTGCACCATTTAAAATTAGTGACGACTTAACACACCCGAAACCCG
>JBFJZQ010000289.1:0-4322 GCA_041622015.1 Oleiphilaceae bacterium | reverse complement strand
TTAGCACAGTTGCGATTAGTGGCTTTCATACCTATAAGTAAGCCTCAGCGTAACAATATCAGTATGGCTTTATCCATAGCGAATAGATAGACATCGCACATTAAAAATATCCTCACTAACATGAGTTTACATAACAATGCCAATACAGCTCGGGCGCTCTATCCGATAGGCAATCATAATTGGAGATTCTATGAATACTTTTGTACCAGTTTCGTTCAGTGTTCCCTCTGGCATTGAAACAACAAATTTCAAGCTGCGCATGCTAACCATTAATGACTTAATAAAAGATTATGATGCGGTCATGACGAGTGTCGATCATCTTAAAGGTGTATTTGGTTTAGAGAGTTCTTGGCCGGAAGGCGTGACCCTAGAACAAGATCTAATAGACCTTGGCTGGCACCAAAAAGAATTTCAACTTAAACGCTCTTTTGCTTATACCCTGATGAACCTTGATGAAAGCCGATGCCTAGGCTGTGTTTATATCGAGCCTTCTGAAAAAGCAGACTACGATGCTCGCGTGATACTTTGGGTCCGACAAAGTGAACTTGGCTCCGGGTTTGATGATCAGCTGTTTGCTACCGTCAAAAAGTGGCTATCTGAAAAGTGGCCGTTCACAAAGCCGGCCTTTCCTGGACGTGAAATCACTTGGCAACACTGGCTAAGTTTGGCTGATAAATAATCATAAATGAGACCTGCTGCAACTGATATGGGTTAACGATTAAGTGGATGGAGTGTTAGTATTCTTGTTGCTGATTCAAGCAAACTGAAGTGCTCTGTTGCACTACTCCAATAACTGATCCAACAGAGGGTTTCGGTATTAATCTCAGATTGAAAGTAAATGCTGCAAGCTTCTTTGTCTGCCGACAGATTAACTGGAATGCGTTCATATTCGCTTGTTATTTATGTCTCTTATCAATGCATGCTTGGTCTGACATTTATCAATGGAAGGATGAAAACGGCCAGATACATTTCTCTGATCGCGCACCATCAAAGGCAACGTCGAAAGAAATTTCTACTCAATTGAATCGAATCAATATTACCAGTGATTTAAGTTCACCTGAGATGATGCTGCGCCATGAACAAGCAAAAGAAGACGAAAGAAAAAAACACTACGAAACTTGGCAAGAGCAAAAAAAGAGTAATGCCATTAAGAAAAAAAACTGTAAAGACAGTAAAAGATTATTGAAAAAGTTAAAACGCCGGGTGGTCTTTGTCGATGAGCAAGGTAACGACCTAAAAATTAGCGAGGCTGAAAGAAAAAAGCGAGTGGCTCAATTTGAAAGTGGCGTCAATGACTATTGCCAATGAGAACCTTTTTGATCAAACATTCGTCTTGTTTATTTTTTTCCACGCTCATTAGCTAATAAATTTTACAAGTAGTATGGCGTTCATATCAGCTATTAAACTTCTAAGAAGCACATCTCAGCCTTAAAAGCTAACGATATGATGGCATCCCCGTATCATCTTTTCTGCGTAAGGTTCTGAATTTACTCACCACAATTCGGTGCATAAGCAAGACGAAAACAATAAGACCATACCAATACGGATCAGTCTCGGTGGGTTTTGCTTCAAGGTATATATGAATTATAGATAGAATAGCGAGTGCATAGATTGATCGATGTAGCTGGCGCCACTTTTTACCCATTGCTCTTCTGATACGATCCGGTGAAGTAATACCTAGCAGAACCAACAAAACCCAGGAGACGAGTCCAAAGGTAATAAAATAGCGTTCTGTTATGTCTAACCAAAAGTCTTCAAGCCACCAGCCAAGCTCGAAATGCAGATAAATTAATAGATGGATACTGACATAGAATAAGCTCCATAAACCCAACATCCGCCGACATTTAATCAAGTAATTCCAATCTGAAAGCCTTTTGCCATAGCTTAAGCGTAATAGGCTTGAAAGCCAGCTAAACCAGCGCCGAAAAGGCGTAATCGCAAGAGTCACTAACAAAAAGAACACTCCCCAAAAACCACTACGCTCAATCAGCGAGGCAAAGGGGTTAATACCCAAATCATCAAACCAATAATCCAGATATAAACGGATAAACGGCAATGTGCTTAAGCTAAATATCGCTAGCCTAAGTTGGCCGTCATGCTGATTTAGATATTTGAGGATACTATTCACTAGAAATTTTCAGTTAGATTCATGCCTTGATAAAGATGCGCTACGTATTCTTCATAGCCATTAAACGGTTTTGTACGCCTTTTTTTAAGTTCGCCTAGACGCACCTCTTTACGCTGACTCCAGCGAGGATGTGCGACCTCTGGGTTAACATTTGCATAGAAGCCATATTCCGATGGTGCTAGACGCATCCAGGATGTTTCAGGTCGCTCCGAAACGAACTCAATTTTTTTAATGGTTTTTATACTTTTGAAACCATATTTCCAAGGCACGACTAACCTAAGAGGTGCGCCATTTTGTTTAGGTAAAGGCTTTCCATACATGCCGGTTGCCAGTATGGTTAAGGGATTCTGAGCTTCATCTAATCTTAAACCTTCGACATAGGGCCAATCCATAGTGGGTCGACGCTGGGAAATCATTTCCTCTGGCCGATAGATTGAGCTGAATTTAACATACCTTGCTTCCTTCAGCGGCTTCACTTTTTCGATCAATTTACACAGCTGAACCCCCGTCCAGGGGATCACCATTGACCAGCCTTCTACGCATCTAAAATGGTAAGTTCTATCCACTGTACCCAGTGCTGTCAGTTGTTCAATACTTAAAGATAGAGGATTTTCAACAAGACCACCGACTTCTATATTCCAAGGCTCCGTGGTTAATTCTTGCGCTAATATCGCAACCGCTTTTTTATCCGGAGAAAATTCGTAGAAGTTATTGTAATGGGTAGCACTTTTGAAAGGCGTTAGTTCATCATGCTTAAAGGTTAGTGCATCATTACACTCAAGCGCTTGGGAGGCCCAGACAGCAGGAGAGGCGCTTAAGGCATAACCTGCCGAGGCTAATTGCAAGGCCCTAATTGATGACATTCGAAGAAAGTGACGCCGATTTAAGTAGATGGCCTCACTCGTAACTTCCTCGGATTGGTGTTGCATTTAAAATTAGTCTCTAATACTTTTTACATACATAATCACTGAATCAATTTCTACTTCCTGCAGCGCTTCACCCCAAGGTGGCATATGCTTGGAGCGCCCAAGCGCTTCACTCCCCTTTACAATAATTTCGCGTAAATAGTCATCGGGAATGCGGCTTGCCGTTAAATCAGCAGGGGGTGGCGCTTTCAACACTTTGGCCATACGCCCATTGCCTTCACCCGTACGCCCATGACACAACACACAGCTCTGGTAAAAGACTTTACTGCCATAATCCAAACTTGGCTCAGCAGGATAAGTTGGTACATCATGCGCAAAAGCCGACACAGCAACCATAGACTTGCCGACAAAAGATAAAAGTAACTTCTTATAATTAGACAGCTTAATGTACATTTTATTCATCCTTCCAAAAAACCATCATATTATTCGGTCACTTTGACGACCATTCTCATATCAGAATGAATTGCGCATTCAACGACCACTTCACCTGCTTCTTCGAACACCACAGATCTTGACTCACCCTCAGGATAGGAGCCTAAATCAAAAAATTTGGAATCGGAAAGACTAAATACGTTGTGGAAATAGGAGTCTTCATTAAGGAAATCGACGGTGTCTCCTTTTTTAATGGTGATTTCTTTTTTGGTGAAAGCACTATCTTTTTGTCCGACAACGACAGTCTCTGCCAAGATTGCAGACGAAGCAAAAATACCAGTCATTGAGAGTGTTATTATTCCAATTAACCTATTGTGTAGCTTCATTACATTTTTACTCCTCGATAAATGTTTGACTATTTTGGTAGCACAGGCAGTTCGAAGGCTTTTTCAGCAGAACTTAAGGACTTAAGGAAGGCGACGATGTCTGATTTCTCTTGCTCGCTTAATGTTAATGTCTTCATATTAGGGGACAAATTCGTTTTGACCACACCTCCCTTGGCATAGTGTTCAACGACTTCTTCGAGCGTGTTAGCAGAACCGTCGTGAAAATAAGGCGCCGTTTTCGTCACTTCTCTAACGGTTGGCGTTTTAAAGGCCCCCTTCATTAACCTTAAAGGTTTAAGCACATAACGTCCAAGATCCGGATTTTCCTGGCCGAAAGATGCCAACCCAATATTATGAAAGCCGTCGTCTGCAAAGTTCGGTCCTGAGTGACACACCGCACAATTGCCTTTATCCGGATCCATAAACAACTTGAACCCATTGACCGCTTGAGCAGAGATCGCTTTCGCATCCCCCTTCAACCATTGATCAAACGGCGTATTGTTACTAAGG
>JBFJZQ010000288.1:0-4352 GCA_041622015.1 Oleiphilaceae bacterium | reverse complement strand
GTCTTAATCTGACGCTTGGTCGTGGTGATATCAGCACCAACTGAAGACCCTTTAACACTTGATATCTCTTGCTCTATCTCTAGGCGGACTAAGTCACCCTCACTAATACTGGGTGTTACAATTAACTTAACACCGACATCTTGCCTTTCAATCGTTGTAAAAGGATCAGCGGTCCCTGCACCACTTGAGGTAGACTGACCGGTAATAATCGGTATATTTTCACCGACAATGATTGAAGACTCTTGGTTATCCATCGTAATTACTTTTGGTGTGGATAGCACATTGGCACTCGAATCACCTTCCAAAGCCTGAACCAAAGCCCCCCAACTTACACCGCTATTACTTTCCCTACCCAGGCCAAAAGTTAAGCCATCCCCCACACCAGATAGCTTGCTGGCATCGATTGAACCGTCCGAGCTACTGTCCTTGGAAATTAATGCTCCCAAGACACTTGCTGTAGTTAATCCAGCACTACTAAAGCTGGTTAAGGCGCCTGGAATTGAAGCGCCTTTATCGAACATCGCCCACTGAATCCCTAACGAATTACTATTATCGTCTGAAATCTCAACAATAGCCGCCTCTATTAACACTTGCGCTCTACGAATATCTAACTGATCAACAATACCTTCCAACTCTTGAATTACCGAAGGCTCTGCCCTTACCACCAAGGCATTTAAACTTTCATCAGCATAAACGCTCGCCTCAGTTTTTTGCCCTTGACCCTGACCTTTTGTGGCTTCACTGGTTATATCGCCCATCAAGCCCTTTAATAGCTCAGCCAAATCTTTTGCTTCGGCATGCTTTAAACGGATAACTTTGGTTTTACCACCCGTCGATGAAGGCTGATCTAGCTTGGCAATGAGCTCACGCATTTTTTCTCTGAATGCCTCATCGCCACGTAAAATAAGTCGATTACTTCGCTGATCAGCGACAACACTAAATTTATTAGCCTCACCCTTGCCTTTACCACCTAACTCGCTTGGCGCTAACTCTTCTAGCAACTTAACCATGTCGCCTACCCAAGCTTCTTCTAGCTGAACAACTTCTAATTCATATTTTGAAGGACTATCTAACTCATCAATAATTTTACTAATACGCTGAATATTCGCCAGGTGATCACTAATAATTAAGGCATTCGCCGCCGCCACACCCGCTAAATGACCATATTTAGCCACCATGGGTCTTAATATAGGCACCAGTTCAAGCGCTCGAGCGTTATTAACCTGGATCACTCTCGTCACAATTTGCTCACTGGGCACTTTTTTCATAAAACGCTCGTTCTGAGCACTTTGCTTAGCATCATTGACACGAATAATCTTAATGACATCTTTCCCTGGAATAGCGGCAAAATCATGAACTCCCAGAACGGCAAGAAACATTTCATATACGGCATCTTTATTCATCGCGACATTCGAAACGACAGTCACCTTCCCCTTAACTCTTGGATCAATAACAAAGCTATAACCTGTTATATCGGCTATTTGAGATACAAACGCTCTTACGTCTGCATCTTTTAAATTAACCTTCCAAGTCTGTTCTTCAGCAAAAGCTGTTATTGCAAAGAAGCTGAGCAGTAAAATCAAAAAATACTGTTTGAACTTAGTGAGTTGCGAAGAAAAGTACATATTTATTCCTAAAAAATTCTGCCATTATTGGTACTTTAAACCAATATTCTTATTATTTCCGAGTATTAAGCCTCAAGATAACTACCTTAAAGGGTAGTTAATATAAAAACTTGCACCATCACGCACAACTTCCACCTCAAGATTGCCTTGCTCATATAAGTCTTTCATTAAATTTTTATCTTTTTTTACATCACCCAGAGTATGCCCATTTACCGAACGAATCACATCGCCTTTTTTTAAGTTAAGACCAGAAAGCATCGGATTGCCTCCTTGATAGACATAACCATCCGAAGAAGCATTCAAACCAACCGACTTGAGCGCCAGCTCAGGATTTTCACTTATCTGACGTGTTGCCTCATCAATAAACTGCTCAGGAGTTTTAACAAGCAAATCATTATCACTCGAAGCATTACTAGGAACAGGTTTTGGCCTTTCTTGCTTGGTAATCTGACTTTCAGCATCCAAGCCTTTTTCATCAAAAGCAAGTGTTTCCAGACGACCATTACGCCGCAATAAAACTCGATCTTCGTATACTTCTTCTAAGGTTGCATTACCCGGTAACACACCTCCGAGGGCATAATATTCTGCAGACTTGCCCAATTCCTCAATGATAGCACCAGACACTCCACCTTGTTTTGCCGTAAATACACCTTTCAGCACTAATCTCAGACTCGTTTTAGGGGCAACGATTGGCTCATCCTTTGGCTTATTGATGACTTTCCCTGCCTCTCCAAACAAATGAAAGGAGGATAACAGCCTCACATTCATCTTTTCACTCTTTTGTTCAATCAGTGTTTTTGCAGGCAAGACCAATACATCACTCGTGTGAGTCGGAGACAAGATAAACCAAAAGAGTTTTGCTAACAAAAACGCGCTATAGACTAATAGCACCAATAACAAAAGCTGCGTTGTGGTATTAATTAGTTTCGTTTCATTTTTCAACACAAATTTAGACTCTTAATAAAGCATTTTTTTAACTTTGAAGACAACATCCTGTTCTCTTGAATTTAGCGACCACGGCTCTTCTGATAAATCAAGAAGCCGCCGGGTTATCCTAAGTAACGCGGTACCCTTTACATCCAACGTAGCATCAATGACATCGAATGTAGCCTGCGAGTCTCTAATACTTAAATAAATCTCTCCAGATTGTTTGGTTTCAAGAATAGCCTTAAACATAGGTAAATTTCGTTGATGAACTACTCTTCCCGCAGGATAAGCTATGTCACCTCCTGACCAAGAGGCCATTCCACTTGCTGACTTGATCTGATTATTTTCTACCAGCACCGCCAGATTTTTTACCAACAACTCACCATCCAATGTGACTCGTTCAGCCCGAAATATAGGAGATAATGGCTTTAAGTCGACCTGCGCTTTTTGGATTTCTGCATAGATACTCTCAGTCGATAACTTGATTTCCGCTTCGAGATCACCCACTTGTGAAGTTACTTGAATCGTTAGCGGTAAAGACAGTGTCCATAATTGAGAGGGGGCGAGTTCCCAATGAATAACCCCCATCAAACCATTGTAACTGATGAGAGCCTGGCCATCCCAAATAGTTCCAATTACTTTTTGAACATCAATTCCTAGCTGTCTTGTGTTTATCTGGTTTGATAAAACTTTATCCCACACTATGTTTGCAGGGAGCAAGAGTATCAAAGACACCAAAAAACTCAGAATAAACAGGAAAGAATATAAAACAACTTTTTTAATCACACGCACCCTAATAATAGATCGTACATAACTGTGAAATAACCTTAGACTAAGCTAGCGAGCTACTCACGAAAAACAAAAGCACACAATTACAGACTATTTGAAAGGCTAAATCTAGTTTTATTAATTGTTTTTCATACCACATAGCATTTCAGCTTAGCTCAAGTGTTATTTTTTGATGGAATGCACAAATATCGCTTCAATATTCACAGACATAAAAAAACTCGACCGAGGCCGAGTTTTTTTATAAGGTTTAGACGAAAATTACATCATTCCGCCCATGCCACCCATGCCGCCCATATCAGGCATAGCAGGGGCACCACCTTCTTCTTCTACATCTGTAATCATACATTCAGTGGTAATCATCAAGCCTGCAACAGAACCTGCTGACTGAAGCGCTGTACGTGTAACTTTTGCTGGATCAAGAATACCCATTTCTAACATGTCGCCATATTCTCCAGTAGCGGCATTGTAACCAAAACTACCTTCTCCTTGCTTCACTTTGTCCGAAACAACTGAACCTTCTTCACCGGCATTTTCAACGATTTGACGAAGCGGTGCTTCCATTGCGCGTCGAAGTAAATTGATGCCAACAGTTTGATCATCATTATCGCCTTCAAGGTCTTTGATTGCTTGCAATGCACGGATAAGTGAAACACCACCACCTGCTACAACACCCTCTTCAACCGCTGCTCGGGTAGAATGAAGTGCGTCTTCAACACGCGCCTTCTTCTCTTTCATTTCAACTTCTGAACCAGCACCCACTTTAATAACTGCCACACCGCCAGCTAGTTTTGCAACACGTTCTTGAAGTTTTTCTCTATCGTAATCAGATGAACTATCTTCAATTTGCTTACGAATTTGAGCTACACGCGCTTCAATCTCAGCAGCTTGACCTGCACCATCAATTACCGTGGTATTTTCTTTGCTAATATTGACGCTCTTAGCCGTACCCAGGTTATCCAGAGTCGCTGTTTCCAAAGATAAACCTACCTCTTCAGAAATAACGGTACCGCC
>JBFJZQ010000287.1:0-4354 GCA_041622015.1 Oleiphilaceae bacterium | reverse complement strand
TGTAAAGAAAACCTATGTAACTTATTGTTTTAAAATGAAGAGATTTGTTGAAATAACTTAAAATTGAACTATAAAAAGTATCTAATACTTAATCTCACTATATAAAGCATGGAAGTGATTGTGCAAAGCAAACGTTATACAAATCTTTACCCTCAAGACATATTACAACACCTGAAAACAACCCAGAAATTAAAACTCCTATTAATTTGCTTGCTGAGCGTTAGTTTGACTATCCATGCAAATGAAATCCCTCCCGTAGACTGCGTGATAAATCCTTACAAGGTTGCCGATATTAGCAGTGCAGTGCCGGGTGTTCTCGATAAAGTCAGTGTCGAACGAAGTGATTGGGTAGTGAAAGGAGATGTCATCGCTCAACTTGGCAGCGGCGTGGAACAAGCCAATGTAGCTTTAGCCAAGGCGCGGTCAGAAATAGAGTCTGAAATCCAACTAGGGGAAGCCAAACTTCTCTTCGATAAAAAGCGCTTATCACGAATAGATCAGCTTCATACAAGACAAGCCGTTTCTCGTGAAAAATATGAAGAAGCCGACAGAAATAAAGAACTCTCCATTTGGGAGTTACAGCAAGCTAAAGATCTTAAAAATATTCGCCAATTAGAACTTATCAGAGCTGAAGAACAGTTGAAGCAAAAGACAATTCTTGCGCCCTTTGATGGTTTTATTTTGCAGAAGTTTAGATCAGAAGGCGAGTATATCGAAAATCAAGCGATAGTGCGTATCGCACAATTAGACCCTTTACTGATTGAAGCCATTGTCCCCATGGAAGTTTTTGGTGTTATTGAAGTCGGTATGAAAGGGCTTGTCTATCCTGAACTAAGCGCAGACCAACCAAAAGTAGCTGAAGTGGTTGCTGTTGATAGAATGGGTGATGCAGCTAGTCGAACATTTGGTGTACGCCTTCAATTACCTAACCCTGAATATGCCTTAGCAGCCGGTTTAAAATGTGAAACGAAGTTCTATCCTTCAAAAAAGTAACCGATTACGAGCGCTAAATTATGCAGTGGATCAAACCTTTTTGCCTAAGTTTTTTTAAGGCTAAACCTTTTAAAAAAGGCCAGATCAAACCCCGCTTTACTCTTGAAGCGCTCGAACCGAAAGTGCTTTTGTCTGCCGAACTACTAGCAGGCACAGTAGATGCCGCTACCTTGTTTAATGATCCTACTGCAGATGACTTCTCTGACCCAGAAAAACTCTCAGATTGGGCTAACAATCTTGCGAATCAACTCGATACAAATTCAACGAAATTCTACTCAGAACTAAACCCACCCACCGATTTCACATTAGACGGTTTAGCTGCTTTCTTCGCTGAACAACAAAACCAGCAACAAGATGACTTAAGTCAAATGCTCGCCGATGCAGCACTCAGCGCATCGGCAGCGAATGATCAGCCTCTAGAATTAATCATTATTGACCCACGTACCCCAGATTACATGAGCCTTGTCGAAGGTGTTTCTACCCAAAGTGGCAGTGATTATTTGATCTATATGTTGGATGCCGATAAAGATGGCGTGCAACAAGTGACCGATTTACTCGCGACACATCATGATCTTGAAGCTGTACACCTTATTAGTCATGGTACCGAAGGTGGCATTCAGCTTGGTACAAGTTGGTTGACCACTGACAACTTAACAAATTATGAAGAGCAAATTTCAAGCTGGAACAATGTCTTTGACGAAGATGCAGACATCCTTATTTACGGCTGTGATCTTGCAGGTAATGCCAACGGTCAAGCATTAGTCCAAAGTTTAGCGCAATTAACGGGCGCAGATGTTGCTGCAAGTAACGATAGAACCGGCTCGCAAGAATTAGGTGGCGATTGGAATCTTGAATATCAAGTCGGGGAAATTAATACCGCCGTCGCATTTTCTGCTCAAACCCAGTCTGATTGGGGGCATATTCTTGGCCCACCAGGATTAGTAGATTCATTATGGATAACAACTGACAGCGACGTAAGTGGTGCAAGTACAACGGGACTATCTAACTGGAGCGCAGGCGAGATTCTTGAAATCGCCGACCCTAACCTTAGCTTTGACCCATCTGGTACGCCCGAAAATACCACAAATGGCACTTTTAGCTCTGTCGTTGATTATGATAACTTTAACACTCTGCTTTCTTTAGGCGATTTCAATGTTAATTTGAGTTCAATTCACTATGTTTCTGCCAATATAACCATTGGGACGACCACTACCTTTGACCTTTTGGAAGGTGACATCGTTTTCTCAGTAGAGGGAAGTGAGACGCTAGTCAGCAACAATTCATTATTCGTCACTAGAGATGATTTAGCTGTTTACCGACCAGACACCTTGAATGATTACAGTGAAGGCGAGTTTTCAATGTTGTTTGAAGGCCTGTCTGTCGACAATAAGAATATTCAAGCTATCACCCTAGTAGAGCAGGACACCGTTGTCGGCGGAGTGAGCCTTTCGGCAGGTACATTCTTATTCTCTCAGCAAACCGCAACAGGCTTTGGGGTGTTTGATGACCAAATTTACTCAGCTGTTTTCACTGGCGTGGGCGAGGGGACATCATCTGGTTCAGCCAACCTGTTTATAGACGGTTTGGATATCGGCATTCATAGTGCCATTACAGGTCTAGAGCTGATTGAAAAAACAGAGACCATTGCCGGCACAACACTTAATTCTGGAACCCTGTTGTTTTCAGTCGATGAAGCTGAAGTACTCGGAAGCAATGACTTATCCGTAGAAAAACATGACGTTATTGCCTTGGAGGTAACTTCACCCACCTCGGCAACGGCTTCGATTTTTTTCGATGGTGAAGATACCTCCTTATCTGCCAGCGGCGTCGCAATCAATAGCTTAACGCTAGTCACGCCTGCGAACACTGCCCCTACGGCGACCAATATGACAACCGTGGAAAGCTATACTGAAGATGCTAGCAGCGTATCACTCGATAACATTGTCGTTTCAGATGCCGACCTAAATGAGCTAATTACTGCCACGCTTACGCTAGATGATGTATCAGCGGGCGTATTAACCACGGGTACCTTTGGTGCTTCACTCAGCACTTATTTGTCTGGCTCTGGTGTTTGGACAGTGACGGGGACCGTTAGCGATGTGAATGATGCTTTAGCCGATGTCGCGTTTATTCCCACGGCTAATTACGATCTGAATACCTTCATCACCACACATATTGAAGATGATGATGGAGAAGGCCCGGCAGATGGTTCGATTAGTTTAAATGTTACAGCTAAAAATGATGACCCAACGGCAAGCAATCTTACTCAAGTCAAAGCCTATACTGAAGGTGATGCGAGCGTCGATTTTACCGATATAGTCGTAAGCGATGTTGATACGGGTGATACAATCATTGCAACACTCACACTTGCAAATACGAATGCAGGTAGCTTAACAACAGGAACGTTTGGAAGTTCTACCAGTAGCTATAGCAGCGCCACAGGTGTTTGGACTGTTAGCGGTAGCGTCCTTGATGTCAATGCAGCACTGGCAGCAGTCAGTTTTATACCGGCTACGAATAACGATTTGAATACCAGCATCACCACGCATATAGAAGATCTAGCAGGCGACGGCCCAGAAGATGGAACAATCAGCCTCAATGTCACCGCCACAGCCGATGCGCCAACGGCCACTAATCTCACTCAAGCACAAGCCTATACCGAAGGCGATACCAGTGTTCAATTAGACGACATTGTCATTACTGACCTAGACACAGGAGAAACGGTCACTGCCACACTTACGTTAGCCGATACCGCAGCAGGCGCTCTAAGTACCGGGACCTTTGGCAGTTCGACTAGTAGTTATAACAGTGGAACAGGTGTATGGACAGTCTCAGGCTCAGTCACGGATGTCAATGCTGCGTTAGCCGATGTGGCTTTTCAGCCTTCGACTAATTACGATACCAATACTACAATTTCCACGCATATTGAAGATGCAGCAGCTACGGGCCCCCTTAACGGAACCATTACCTTAAACGTGACACCAGTCAATGAATTACTCCTCATGTCTACTAGCGGAGACTCCAGCTCTCCAAGCGGTGTACCGGGCCTAGACAGCTGGGAGAATTCAACAGTGTTTGGTTTCGAACCAAGTGCTGGTGATATGACAAGCGGGCAATTTAGCGAACTCTTTAACATGGAATTATTCACCGGCGATACCAATGTCGACGGCCTGCATTACGTTACTCAAGATATTAGTGTTGGCACCGGTACCCCCATCAATTTATTAGCGGGAGATGTATTATTTTCCTTGAGCGGTGATAAGACCTTAACCAATAGCGACCTGAGCACCCTGGATACTAATAAAGAAGATATTATTATCTTTCGTTCAGATGTGGCGGGAGAATACAGCTCAGGTACCTT
>JBFJZQ010000286.1:0-4378 GCA_041622015.1 Oleiphilaceae bacterium | reverse complement strand
GTTCTATGTTGGATGATTCTGATCCAATTGAAACAAGCGAATGGTTAGAGGCAATTGAGTCAGTCATTAAAAATGAAGGTTCCGATAGAGCCCGATTTTTACTTGCAAGGCTATCTGAAAAAGCTCGAAAACTGGGTGCAGAATTACCTTATTCGGTAACGACTCCCTATTGCAACACCATTCCGACTGATCAAGAAGCACGTATGCCGGGTGATTTGTTTATGGAAAGACGAATACGTTCGTTGATCCGTTGGAATGCCATGGCGATGGTGTTGAGGACTAATAAAAAGCCAGGTGAGTTAGGCGGGCATATATCGTCATTTTCCTCCAGTGCCACGCTTTATGATGTCGGCTTCAATTATTTTTTCCATGGCGGTGATGCACAGCGAGAGGCTGACCTGATTTATATTCAAGGGCATACCTCACCCGGTGTATACGCTCGTTCCTTTTTAGAAGGCCGATTAACTGAAGATCAAATGAATAAGTTTAGAAGTGAAGTCGATGGTGGTGGCTTGCCTTCTTATCCGCATCCATGGTTGATGCCAGACTATTGGCAATTCCCAACGGTATCGATGGGCTTAGGGCCATTACAGGCAATTTACCAAGCACATGTGATGAAGTATTTGCAGAGCCGGGAATTGAGTGAGACACGTGATCGTAAAGTATGGTGCTTTGTCGGTGATGGTGAAACTGATGAGCCAGAAACATTAGGTTCAATTGCACTAGCGGGAAGAGAAAAACTAGATAATTTAATTTTTGTCGTGAACTGTAACCTACAGCGCCTAGATGGGCCGGTTAGGGGTAACGGTAAAATTATTCAAGAGCTCGAAGGTGTGTTCCGCGGAGCCGGTTGGAATGTCATCAAGGTGGTATGGGGTCGTATGTGGGATCCTTTATTCAAAAAAGATAAAGATGGCTTCATGCAAAAAGCGATGGATGAAGTAGTTGATGGAGAAATGCAAAACTTCAAAGCCAATGGGGCAGCTTACACTCGGAAACACTTTTTCGGCTTGTACCCAGAGCTTGCCAAAATGGCTGAAGGCTTGTCTGATGAAGACATCGAACATTTGAATCGAGGGGGGCATGACCCTTATAAAGTTTATGCTGCTTACCATCAAGCTGTTAATCATAAAGGTCAGCCAACAGTTATTTTGGCGCATACCATAAAAGGTTACGGTTTCGGCAAGTCGGGTGAAGCGACGAATACAACACACTCCCTAAAAAAATTAGATACGGAGAGCTTGAAGGCATTCAGAGACAGATTTGGTGTGCCAGTCAGTAATGATGAAATTGAGAGTGTGCCGTTTTATCGACCGCCTGCCGATAGTCCAGAAGTAATGTATATGAAAAAGCGTCGTGAAGCTTTAGGCGGTTTTTATCCTAAACGACGCCAGCAAAGTCAGCCCTTGGTGGTACCTGAATTAAGCTTGTTTTCAGGTCAATTAGAAGGAAGTGGTGAGCGGGAAATTTCAACGACAATGGCCTTTGTCAGAATTCTTTCGGCGCTAACGAAAGATAAACGAGTTGGTAAGCGGATTGTGCCCATTGTGCCTGATGAAGCAAGAACCTTCGGAATGGAAGGCATGTTTCGTCAATTAGGTATTTATACCTCAGAGGGACAAAAATATGTTCCGAATGATCGTGAACAGGTAATGTACTACCGTGAAGATCAGGCAGGTCAGATTCTTGAAGAAGGCATCAATGAAGCCGGTGCCATGGCAGCATGGATGGCATGTGCAACCTCATACAGCACCCATGACTTTCCGCTCATTCCATTTTATATATTTTATTCGATGTTCGGTTATCAACGTATCGGTGACCTAGCTTGGGCGGCAGGAGATATGCGCTCTCGCGGTTTCTTGATCGGAGGAACGAGTGGGCGGACAACACTAAATGGAGAAGGCTTGCAGCATCAGGACGGTCATAGTCATGTATTAGCCGGCACTATTCCAAACTGTGTTGCTTATGACCCGGCTTATGCCTGTGAATTAGCTGTCATCATCCAAGATGGTATGAAAAGAATGTATCAGGAAAATGAGGATATTTATTACTATCTGACCATTATGAATGAGCAATACCGGCAGCCGCCGCTAGTCAAAGGTTCGGAAAAAGGCATATTAACCGGTATGTACTTGTTTGAATCGGTTGACGTAAAACAAAGCAAGGGCAAGAAACTGTCAGTTCAGTTATTAGGCAGTGGTGCGATTTTGAATGAAGTGCGTGCCGCGGCTCAGTTATTAAAAGACGACTTTTCTATCTCAAGTGATGTCTGGAGCGTGACGAGTTTCAACGAGTTGGCTCGTGATGGGCAAAAGTGTGTTCGATGGAACATGTTAAATCCTGAGAAAAAAGCGAAAACCTCTTTCGTAAGTTCAAGTCTGAGCGATAAGAGGGGGCCGGTTGTAGCTTCGTCTGATTATATTCGGCTTTATGCTGAACAAATTAGAGCTTATGTGCCGGGTCATTATACTGTTCTTGGTACAGATGGTTTTGGGCGCAGTGATACCCGAGAAAAGCTTCGCCAGTTCTTTGAAGTAGACAGATACTATATTGTCGTCGCCGCATTGAATGCCCTCAGCTTGGGGGGGGGCATAGATACCCAGCAAGTAATCGATGCAATGAGAACTTACAATATTGACAGAAATTGCTTAAGTGCGATGCAACGTTGAAACAGGAGAGCTAGATGAATTCTGAAGATGTTTTAGTTCCTGCAACGGGCAGTGACGGCGAGATGGAAGTGATTGAAATCTCCGTATCAGTGGGTGATCACATAGAGCATGATCAAACGATTGTCGTCCTCGAATCTGACAAAGCAACGGTGGAAGTGCCATCACCCAAGTCGGGAAAAATTGAGAGTCTGAATGTTTCTGTAGGTGATAAAGTCAAAGAAGGTGCGCCGATACTCAAAGTGATTGTTGAAGAAACAAAAAAGGAAAAGCCTGAGCAGAAGCAAGAAACGAATCCTAATGAAGAGGCTTCTAAGGAAGGCAAGAAAAACGAAAAAGAAAATGAACCCGAGAATGTCGATGAGACCGGTTCATCAACTGTTCAAAAAGTGGTTGTTCCTGATTTAGGGGGCAGTGATCAAGTAGAGGTTATCGAGTTAACGGCTTCAGTGGGTGATGAGATCGAAGTCGATCAGACGCTAATTGTTTTAGAGTCCGATAAGGCAACCATGGAAATTCCAAGCCCTTTAGCGGGCAAATTGGTGTCGTTCAGTATAAAAATGGGCGATAAAGTATCCGTTGGAGATCTCATCGCAGAGTTAGACGTCAAAAATAAAACGACTAGTAAACCTTCTACTCACAACGAAGAGTCGAACGAAAAATCAAATACGTCTAGTACTAAAGCAGCCGCTAAACAGCAAAATTTATCTGAGAAACCTTCTGCGCAAGATGACAGATTTTCAGCCGCAACTGTACATGCTGGGCCATCGGTTAGGAAGTTTGCTAGAGAGCACGGTGTTGATCTGTCCAAGGTCAAACCAAGTGGACCAAAAGAACGGATACTTGTTGATGATGTAAGTGCCTACATTAAAGTACAGGTGCATCGCTCACAAAGTGGCGGCGCTTCATCAGCCTATGTTGGCGCTAGTAGTGTACCTTTGCCCGATTTTAAACAATTTGGCGAGGTAAGTATTTCCAGTATGTCTAAAGTCCACTTTAAGACAGCTGAAAATATGCAGAGAAGCTGGGGCGTGCCTCATGTCACGCAGTTTGATGAAGTTGATATCACAGAAATGGAAGTATTTCGAAAAGGTCAAAAAACTGCAGCAGAATTGAAAGGTGTAAAGTTGACCCCCATAGCCTTTTTACTAAAAGCATGTGCTTATGCGCTTAAAGCACTTCCTCAATTTAATGTCGCCTTAGATCTGGCGCAACAGCAGATAATTCAGAAACATTTTATCCATATTGGCTTTGCCGTCGATACACCGCATGGTTTATTTGTTCCCGTCGTTAGAAATGTCGATCAGAAAGGGATTTGGGAATTAGCGGCAGAGTGCCAGGAGCTAGCAAATAAAGCGCGCGATAAAAAATTAAAACCAGCAGATATGCAAGGAGGGTGTTTTACCGTATCAAGTTTGGGAGCCATCGGTGGAACTGCCTTTACCCCCATTATAAATACTCCAGAAGTTGCTATCTTAGGAGTTTCAAAGGCCCAGATGAAACCGGTGTATAATGAACAGAATAATTTTGAAGCTCGTTTAATGCTGCCGCTTTCGCTATCCTATGATCACCGTGCAGTAAATGGTGCAGATGGTGCACGCTTCACTGCATTACTAGCCAAAGTGATGGGTGATATCAGAGAGTTGTTATTGTAAGTGAAATTGTACAAAATACATTCAGTCGTTATAACAATAAAACCAAAGCAGTAGACG
>JBFJZQ010000285.1:0-4380 GCA_041622015.1 Oleiphilaceae bacterium | reverse complement strand
TCTTTTACAAAGTCGGCTAGGGAAAATGTCTTTAATACATAGTCTGGGTATGCATAGTGCAAATGTTGAGTAAAACTTTCAATAGCTTGTAATACTTCAGCATTTTTGAAAGCATCCCGCTTGTTCATATTCAACATAAATTCAAGACTTTGCCCACCCATCATATGCTCATCAACAAGTTGGTAGGTAATTCTGATAGGGCTATCTTCTTTAGCAAGCTCGATTAAGTTTGAGTCAATTTTGACCTGTGACGTACCGTAAATGAAACTTCCGAATAAGGTAAAATAGATAACAATGATGAGAAACTTTCTCTTTCCTACTATCTCTGGCAAGGCATTTAGAGCTTTCTGTAATTTACTTACCTGGGTGTGTTGTTTCATCTCAGCTGATGAATCGTTAGTAAGTGCTTTTTTTAGCTGTAACTTTTGCTCTGCCTTCCGACTAAAAGGATGGTAAATATCCAACAAAACGGGCAACAAAAATACCGTGAGCACAAAGGCAACACCTACCCCCAAAGCTGAATTCAAACCAAAAATAGCAATCTGAGGAATATCACTAATCATCAGTGCAGACATTCCCGCCATGGTGGTAATTGTGGTTAAGAAGATGGGCACACCCGTTTTACGATAGGCTTTTCTCATCGCTGAGCGATGGTCATTATCATGCTGCCTATAGAGTAAATAGGCGCTTAAAACATGGACACAATCTGCGGTTCCTACCGCCAATATCAACATAAAGGTTAAACTAACCATGGTGGATAAAGTGACGCCGATTAAACTCAAAAAGCCAATCGACCAAAATGCAGAAAAGGTAATCACCAGTACCGGCCAAAAAACAGCAGAAAAGGACTTAAACAAAAACCAAAGCAATACAACCACAGCAAGCAACATTAATCCCATTAACACTGAAGCTTGCGCCATATTATTCATCGCAAATTCCATCATGGCTGCGTTGCCAGTAAAATAGAATTTAAAGTGTTCATATTCTGGCTTATCAGCAACAAGCCGAAGCGCCGTCATAAAATGGAGATACTCATCCATACTCATTTCTTTAAAATTTTGAGCTTGCACGTTAAGGCCTTCATCAACTTTAAAATCATCTGTAGCGACAAAATCATCTTCAGCTAAAAGGTCTTGTTTTTCCTCTTCTACTCGCTGATCTAAGGGTACAACGCCGAAATCTGTTTTTAAGCGTATTCCACCATAATGAAAGTCCTCTGAGTAGAAGCTCAGCCTTAAATGCCGTTGTCCAAGCGCAATTTGTTTTTTAGCATGTCTTTCAACCTGAGAACCTGGAAAGTTATCTGATAGGAGTTTTTTTGAAATTAAGGTATCGCCGTCAGCCAGTTGATAACGCGCGTTATACAGGCTATCTACTTGAACAATACGTCGTATTATCTTAAATTTTTCATTGTCGGCGCTCGCTAAACCTAAACGTAAGTCATCTAATTCTTCATGGAATTTTTGAATAGTGCTGATGGATTTCTCAGAAAAAACATCGCCATCTTGCGCCTCATAAACGATATAAATTCCATCATCGCTACCGAACTGTTGTCTAAATTTATCCAGTGTTATTTTTGTTGGGTCATCTTCCTGAAACCAGCTTTCCAGAGACATGTCCATTTGAAAGCGTGTCACCATGGCGAAAACCAGAATAGCAGAAATCAGGACAAAAATAGTGAACACTAAAACCCTGCGTTTTAATAACAAGTCAGGAGCACGTTCAAAAAGATCATTCAGGGAGTGAAGAAAAGCTTTCAAGAGAGTAAATCCTTTAAAGGAAGAATATTATTTTCTAGGAAGGATAAATCAAATATGCTTTAGCTTAAATAAATAAAAAAATGGTAGTTCTCAAAAGTTAAAAAAACCGCTCATCATCAAGATAAGCGGCCTTTAAGCCTAATAGCTTTTTTAGTTCTTATCAGAACTTATAATTCAATCCCAGCATTAACACTGAAGGATCAATATCAACATCTACAGTCGCAATGACAGGCCCAGTATAAGTACCTGCTGTTGATGTTGTTGCTACCTTAGCTTCAGTATCTATATCAATTTTATAGTATGAAAAACTAATACCAACATTGTCGGTTAACGCATAATCAAACCCTGCATGAAGAGCTATCCCAAAAGAGTCATCTAGCTTTATGTCAGTACTTGATATAGCTGTAATAGCACCACCGCCAGCAAGCACATCTATAACAGCTGCATTGTCTAGATTTGACGTTACTTTTTCTTCAAAAAATACGGTGTAGTTTATTCCAAGCCCAATATACGGTTGAAACTTTGACGATGGATTATTCATATAGTAATTAAGCGTAAGCGTTGGTGGTAAATGCTTAGTACTTGCAATTTTTTCACCTAGAGCGGAATTCACGCTAGGTAGTATTGGTAGGTTAATATCATGTTCAAAAGGTGTAGCCGCAAGCAGCTCCATACCAAACTTATTATCCAACATGTAAGTAAAAGATAATCCCAACTGTGTATCATCATCAGCATTCACACCACCCACACCAGAATCACCTAGCGCAGGAATCTCTACAAAAATATTAGTGCTATCTGATGAAGGAGCAACCTTCGCAGCACCTGCCTTAATAATAAAATCACCACCCTCATAAGCTAACGCTGGCTGCGCAGCGACTAAAGAACCAGCAACTGATATAGCAAGCATTGATTGCTTAAAAGTTTCTTTCGTGAAAAGCATTTATGCCCCCTTAGGACGTCATTAAACTTGAAGCCATCATAGAGATTCGGTTTCTAAAACTAATTGAGCTAGATCAAGTCCAAAAAAACAAACACCCCAAAATAGGGATAGATAATACCCATAATTGATTTGGATCAACTGAAGTAAATCATTATCATTAACTGACTTATTGAGCACCCATTACTTGCTATATATCAAAGCGCTTTTCTAGAGCGTGGCATCTGGAGAGTTAGGAGATATGGTCGTTACACTTACAACAGATATCAACAAATTAAAGACTTCTATTCAAAAAATAGAATCCTCAATAAAGACAGGGGGAAATGGTGAAACCATTAAGATAAAAGAAAGTTCGCGCTTATTTAGCCCTCAATAACATGATTACGACTTAATTTGCGGAGAAAGCAATAATTAAATCACATACAAATACTGACTCTAAGCCTTGATTTAAACAATTCTGGCCCTGATTTTTACTCACTCTTCCGGACTCCGTGGTCATAGCAAGCATACTTACTGTCAGGCTTACTTTTGAAAACGCAGCGATTATTTCGAAAATAGATTTAGGTGTGTTTGTTCAAACAATTCACGTTGATTCCACTAAACCTTAATTAACACCAGCTTGCTTGTTGCTGTGGTTTATCGAGTATTTCCTTTATATTTGCACTAAGAATTCGATACCCCACATTTCCAAACAACTGCTGACGACCATTATTCATTATCCAAGTTGGACTGCCCTTTATATTCAGTTCCTTAGCCATCTGATAATCGTGCATTAAGGCTGCCATAGCCGAGCCATCATTCATTTTCTGTTTTATCCTTTCTATATCAAAGCCTTCTTTAAGTGCCAGATCAAATAAGATATTCATATCACCAATATCCATTAAATCTTTAAAAAATGACGTTTGAACCTGAAACGCAAACTTTAAAACCAGATCGTTAGGATAGATTAATGCGACAGCCTTTAAGACCAAGTGAGCATTTGAAGAAGTTTTTGGTCTTACAGTCATCCATACATCAGAATTGACAGGTGCATTTTCATAAGGCACTGAAGATTCAATAACATGATTACCAAAGCCCTCATAACCACCTTTATCTATCCATTTATCATTAATTTTTGATTCAACATCACCAAAAATATTTAAAAAATGAATACGAACCTCAACCTTTTCACCCCACTCATCTGTTAGTTCTTGTAGTCGTCGTTGAGAGATCCAAGCCCAAACACACAAAGCATCAATATAATAATCAATTTTTAAGCCAGTCATGATAAGCCTCTCTGATTTCTATTCCTTAAAAGCATGATGAGAATGCTTCAAAACATACAATTACATACTACTAAACATATAATTTGCTGCAATACACACACAAAAAGGTAGCATGAAGAGTTTGAATAACAGTAGTGCTATTTCATAAAGACATATAAACTGCCTCTTTTTTTAAAATCTTATGCAGGTGTTAACTCTTGGCAAACATTGGCCGAACTAATTTACTCGAAGTTGTAAAACTAGAAAATCACGGAGCTTATCTTCAAGGAGGGTGGTTAGGTGAAATACTTCTTCCTAAGCGATATGTCCCTGAAGACTGTGAAATTGGCGACCCTTTAAATGTATTCATCTACCTCGACTCAGAAGACAGATATATTGCCACAACCCAGACGCCTAAAGCTCAAGTAGGTGAAGTGGC
>JBFJZQ010000284.1:0-4381 GCA_041622015.1 Oleiphilaceae bacterium | reverse complement strand
GTGATTGGGGCCGATTTTAAAATCACTTCTGAGAAAAGAAAAGGTACGGGTATTTATTGCACACTGTTTGCTTAGAAAGATAAGGCTGAACTGATTCGATAAGCTCAGGGCAAGCAGCACAACGAAGGTCATCATTGAGAATTTTGATTGACGTAAATTCCATTCAATACTGATCTGTATAACACCTTGATTTTATCAAAATTAGCCTGTTTTTCTCATATGGCTCATTGCTCAACAGTGAACTAAATTCTTTCCATTTCCCTTTGCAGAATAAAGGGCGGAATCAGCCGCTTGAATTAACTCATTCACGTCATTGCCGTTTTGAGGGTAGAAACTAATACCAATACTTGTCGTTAAAATGTTTGTTACTGTATTGTGGCTTTTGTGCTTAGACAGCTCAAGACGGATGGTATCTTTAATTCGTTCAGCAATTAATAAGGCTTCTTCGAATTTGGAATTAGGTAAATATGCCATGAATTCGTCACCACCAAACCGACCTGCAATATCCATCGAGCGAATAGCCGTCTTAATGATATTTGCGCAAGCCAATAAGATATCGTCTCCATGTTTATGTCCGTTATTATCATTTACCGCTTTGAAGTTATCGAGATCTATCATTAATAATGAGCCCGTTAACTTATGACGCTTCGCCAGCTGCAGTTCTTTGTCTACTAATAGCATAAAAGTGTTGCGATTATAAAGCTGGGTCAGTCCATCAAATAATGACATTTCAACTAATTGCTGTAATTCCTTTTGCTCGATAAATACATAATTTTTCTGACTTATCTGGTTAATGTTTTCGACGTAATCTAATGCAGCCACAACTATTCCCGGGTCTCGCTTTAAGGACTTCATCATATATTTATGGTGTTCTAAGACTTTTAGCCACATTTTTTTCGCTTTTAACCGTGTGCAATATTGACCGGTAAGCGAGTGAATAATAAATTGGTAACCACTTACGTTCTGTAAACCGGAGCAATGAAGGTTCACCGGGGGAGCAGTTATGTTGTGCTTGCTTGATGCTGTCATGGTCTTGACGAGATCAAAAGCTTGCATTACCTGTGATGCGAACGTAACAGAATTATGGTAGAGATTAGGCATGATCGAATCCTTTGCGAATATTTATTGCTTATTCTGTTACATCTTTGATTATAAAAATAATATTTAACTAGAGGCAACCTGATGCTTATTAGTGTAAGCGCATGCACGCAAATATTAAGTCGGAAAATTACTGAAATTAAAGGTAAGTAATTTTCCCATATACAATTCTATTTCAATAGCTTACAGTTTGTTACATAAAATAAAATAAAATAACATGACAAGGAGTCAGTCAATGCAATTCCATATTTTAGTTGTAGACGATCATCCAATTTTTCGGGAGGGCTTAAAATCACTGCTTGCGAATGCAGACGATCTAAAATTCTGTTGTGAGGCATCAACGAGTGAAGAAGCTTTAAAGCAACTAAGAAATTGTCCTTGTGATCTAGTGACGATGGACCTCTCTTTAGCCGGCAGTAGTGGCCTGCAATTAATTAAACAGTTTCGATTCTATGACAAAAGTATCAAAATACTCGTAGCCTCTATGCACGATGAAACACTCTTCGCCGAGCGCTGTATTCGAGCAGGTGCAAATGGTTATATTAATAAAGAGGAAGCGCCTAAAAAAATCATTAATGCTATTCGATCTATTCTATCGGGAAAATACTACCTCAGCGATAAGGTCAAAGAACACTTGGCACAACGAAACTTTATGGGGGGGGGAAATACTAGCAATTCTCCTGAAGAAACATTATCGAACCGAGAGATGGAAGTTTTTATGTTGATTGGAGAGGGAAAAAGCTTGCAAAAAATTGCCAGCCAACTGAATATTAGTAGTAAAACTGTCGATACCCATAAAGAGCATATCAAAAAGAAGCTGGCTATCAATGATAAGGCTGAATTAATCAAAAAAGCGGTAGCATGGTCAATGCGTGAAACTCTATAACAGGCTCGACATTACGGCTGAATTTTTCTCGAACTATCCTGATACCGGGGATCCTGAAGCCTAAAATACTTTAAAGAGCTTAAAAAGGTTTCAGGCAATGACAAGTATCCAGAGCAAAAGTTGCTGGTACCTTCTCTTAACTCATCTAGCTTCAACTATCCCTTTTCAAGCTAAAATTAACATTGCTTTAGCGGGGTAACAGGTGTTTGTAAACTCCTGATTTACATAGCTTCTAGAGCTTAAACATAAGTTTTCAAGTTTTTGGCTTGCCAAAATAACGGGTACTTTTTATAACAAGCAGGGTAATCATCATTACTATAATAAAGTTTAACTGCATGCTTCCATCTATCATTAAGTTCGCAGGTATCAGAGACTGCAGGGTCCAGATCCAGCAACATGCCAATGCCAGCAACCCACCGATATTGATCAAACAAAACTTTAATGCCAATAATGCGACAGCTGAACTTGCGAGAAGGAAACCAATATGAAATGTATCGAGGATCATAAATAAGGGGCTAATAAGTATGGCCGCGATAGCGTTTACCCAAAAGCTTGTAGGTTCCTGCAAAAAAGAGTCTTCAGATGATATTGAGTCTTGCTCACTTAAAAACGCTTCATGCTCTAGTAAGTTTTTAGTGTGGTTGGTTTTCATATTTTCTCCAGGTGTGTATCTGTGTTTGATGTTCAAATATTACACAGCTTAGAGCATGACAAATATGGGTGTTTGCATTAGAAAGTATCAGGATGTTCCCTATATCACTTAATTAGGTGTCTAGCAAACCCTGGGGAGTCGAGAAATGATGAAGAAATTACGCGAAGAAGGCTTTCAAATTGGTTGACATAAACTCAGAGAGCTGATAGTAAACTTGGGCTTAAAGTCACCCAGCGCATTGACTACACAATTACGACAAAGCGTAAGCATGGTGACTCTGTGGCTGATAATTTGTTAAACCAGAACTTCAACCCAACGGCACCCAACGAGGTTTGGGCGGGTGATGTGACCTACCTGAAGACTGGCGAAGGTTGGATGTATTTAGCCATTGTCATGGATTTGTATTCATGTCGTATTGTTGGCTGGCATATCGATAAACGGATGACGACAGACTTGGTAAGCAGAGCAATGATTAAAGCTTATAACCACCGACAGCCACCTAAGGGATTAGTCTTTCACAGTGATCGGGGTTCACCATATACCAGCAAACATTACAGAAAACTGCTGGCCAGTTATGGTATAAGAGCCAGTATGGGAGATGTCGGGGCTTGTTGGGATAATGCTGTGGTTGAAAGATTCTTTGGTAGTCTCAAGCATGACTGGATATTCAAAATTGCTCAACCCAATCGCGAGCATATGAAAAAAGAAGTGGCTGCTTATATGCGGTATTACAACCTGGAACGACTACACACACCGAACGGAAATCAATCACCGACTATGAAAATTCTCTAAAGAAAGTGTCTGGTTGGAGTTGACCAGAACAGGTGCTGTCGGATTGCTTTAAACGATACCGCATATCAAATTTTTTATCGTGATTCAGTGTGTCTTTCAGGGAGGCCTGAACAGTCTGTAAGTCTTAAGGCTTCAAATAATTGGCAAGAAAATATTCAAATTCAGGTGGGGCTGGTTCTTTACAGTCCATAATTTCATCGAAACGAGCAGAGTAAAAAATTACACCCAATTCAATATTCTAATCCCATAAACCGTCATTTGTACCTTCGTAGGCAAGGCGTAAACGATCCTGTTTGGTTTCATTGTCTAAGATGAGTGTCTGGCGCTCCGTGATATCTTCATGTGCAATCACATACGAATTGGTTTTGTGTAAAGCGCTGTCATTTGTAATGGGATTAACCTTCATGTTGTACCAGCAAATTCCAGAAGGTGTTCCCATTGAATATTGATAATCAAATTGTGTTAATTGGCCTGCAATAACTTGCCGAATACCTTTTAATACAGCTGAAGCATCCTCACAGTTATTTTCTGCTGATTGCTCACAGACAGTTAGATAATTTTGCCCGTGGCTTAATGATAAGGGATCTGCATCTGCTTTATTTGCATGTGTCAGCCAGGCTCTGTTTACTTTAAGTATTAAACCATTTTTATCGATCACACATACCTGACTTGGAAGCGCATCAATAATGCCACGAACAAAACTTTCAGCTTCTTTTAGATAGGATTCTCGCGCTTTTTGTATAGTGATATCCTGAATTGTACCAATGACCTTTATCGATCTTCCCATGCGGTCGCGAATACTACGAAGAGAAAGGCGTATACTTATTTTGTCTCCTTTCATGGTTTCAATATTCGACGATAAACTTGCTTTAATATTATCAAGTGATACTGAGAGTAGTGCTCGGGTTAATCTCAAACGGTCGGTTGGTGTCATGAGTTCTCGCATGAGTTTG
>JBFJZQ010000283.1:0-4389 GCA_041622015.1 Oleiphilaceae bacterium | reverse complement strand
GTTGCTGGTTTTTTCTGAATATTCTTTTTTGGCTTTTGGTGGGTGAAAATGCTGCTGCTTCAACGCGAATGGGAGTGCAGGCTTGGCAGAGTTCACAATAAGGCCGGTAAAAATGTTTACCGCTTCGTCTGAAACCTAATTCGGATAATGCTGAATAGTGATCTTTCGTGATAAGCGCTTTAGGGTCTACAAACAAAGTAGTGGATTGCTGATCTGGAAGGTAACCGCATTTCTGTTCGGGTGTCGTGAAAAAAAGAAGGTTTTCCAAATCGGTCATAGATAATCCTATACATTGCTTCCATGCAAATAAAACGTAGATTAAATAATCTTATTGTAGTTGGTCAATGTCAAAGATCCATAGGTGATTCATCTCGGGAGCGTTTAATGCCTTATCTAAGTTTTTAAGAAAGTGTGTGCGTTCAATGGTGGTGGCGCCCAACGTTAAAAGGTGCGGATTTTCCACCTGACAATCAATGAGTTGATAGCCCCATTTTTGAAGTTGTTGGCATAAGGCTGAAAAGGCTATCTTTGAAGCATTGGTTTCCAGTGAAAACATTGATTCACCAAAAAAGCAGCGTCCTAAAGCAAGGCCATATAGCCCTCCGATTAGTTTGTCTTCTCTCCAGACCTCGACCGAATGAGCATAGCCTAGTTTGTGCAGCTGAATATACGCATCTTCCATTTCTTCGGTAATCCAGGTTCCTTGCTCTGAGTCCAATCTGGCGCAGTGATGAATGACCTGTTCAAAGGCTTGATCAAACGTGAAGTGAGGGTTTGTTTTACGTATGTGCTTTTTCAAACTTTTTGACAGATGGAGCTCGTGTGGAAAAATGACACAGCGAGGGTTTGGGCTCCACCAAAGTACCGGTTGGTCTTCAGAATACCAAGGGAAAATTCCATTTTTATAGGCTTGTAGTATCTGTTCAGGGCTTAAATCATAGCTGGCGGCAAGCAAGCCGTTTGGCTCAGTCAGCGCTGTATCAGGATCAGGAAAGGGGCTGTTGTCTTCAAGCCAAGGTAGTTGTGACATAGGGTAACAGATTTATGGACAAGGTCAGAAAAGTACTGTGCTTGCTCGATATCAAGAGCAAGCACGTATAAGGTGGTTAGTGTAATTCGTCTAGATATTTTTCAGCATCCAATGCCGCCATGCAGCCGAACCCGGCAGAGGTAATCGCTTGGCGATAAACTTGGTCGGTCACGTCGCCCGCAGCAAATACACCTGGAATACTTGTGCCGGTTACGCCGCCCGCTAAACCCGATTTTATGGTTAAGTAGCCGTTATTCATGTCTAACTGGCCATTGAATAAGTCGGTATTCGGCTTGTGGCCAATGGCAATAAACACCCCTGCGGTATCTAGCTGCTTTTCTTCACCCGTTACAGTTGATTTGATTCGAACGCCTGTGACGCCCGCATCATCACCGAGTATTTCTTCTAAGGTGTGATTCCACTCAAGACGGATATTGCCGTTTTTAGCTTTTTCAAGCAGTTTATCCTGAAGGATTTTTTCTGAACGAAGGGTATCCCGTCTGTGGATCAGAATCACTTCTTTGGCGATATTTGAAAGATATAAGGCCTCTTCCACAGCGGTATTACCACCGCCAATGACACAAACCGTTTGTTTTCTATAAAAGAATCCATCACAGGTTGCACAAGCACTGACGCCACGGCCGGCAAATTTTTCTTCGGATTCAAGTCCGAGATACATTGCAGATGCACCCGTTGCGATAATTAAAGCATCGCAAGTATATTCAGCTGAATCACCCGTTAAGCGGAAAGGCTTTTTGGATAAGTCTGCGGCATTGATATGGTCAAAAATAACTTCGGTATCGAAGCGTTCTGCATGAGCTTTCATTCTCTCCATTAGCGCAGGGCCCTGAAGTCCTTCTACATCGCCAGGCCAGTTATCAACATCTGTTGTTTGAGTCAGCTGCCCGCCGGCTTGAATGCCTGTAATGATAACAGGGTTTAAGTTGGCGCGAGCTGCATACACAGCGGCTGTATATCCTGCAGGTCCAGAACCAAGAATTAGTAGTTTTACGTGCTTAGTATTGCTCATGTAGAGAAAGTTCCTATAAGTGCGTCAAAGAGTGTCTGAGGCTTGAATCAATATAATACTGACTAGTTTAGTGTTGTTTATGGGGTAATTTCAAAAAATATCAACTGATCTCAGGATATTTTGGCTGATTGGTGTGTAATCTCTGGTTAAACCATGCTGAGAAACGGAGTGTTGACTAATTCGGTGTTCTGCTAAGAAAGGGAAGACTGCTTGGACGTCGTCGGGAATTAAATAATCACGACCTTCAAGGAGCGCCCATGCTTTGGAAGCCTGTAATAAGGATAGTAGTGCGCGTGGGGATAGCCCGTGTTTGCATTGATCACTCTGGCGAGTATAAGCTGCTAAACGATAAAGATAGTCAATTATGCTGTCGGCGCATTTAACTTTAGTCACCAATGCTTGGACTTTTGAAAGTGTTTCCTCTTCAAGAAGCGGTTTGATTAATTGCAAAAGGTCTCTTCTGTTGGTGCCCTTCAATAATTGTTTTTCGGCCTCAGCATGCGGATAGCCAAGGCTTATTCTCATCATAAAGCGATCAAGTTGGGATTCTGGAAGAGGGTGTGTTCCTGCTTGTTCACTAGGATTTTGCGTGGCAATGACAAAAAAAGGTTTTGGTAATGTGCGGGTTTCGCCTTCATGCGTTACCTGGCCTTCTTCCATTGCTTCTAAAAGCGCGCTTTGGGTCTTTGGGTTAGCGCGATTTATTTCGTCAGCCAGTACTAAATTGGCAAAGATAGGGCCAGGGTGGAAATTGAATTTCCCTGAGTCTCGATCAAATATATTTACACCTAATAAATCGCCTGGCAAAAGATCGCTGGTGAACTGAATGCGCTGATAGCTTAGGCCTAAAGTGTTTGCCAGCGCGTGAGAAAGTGTCGTTTTGCCCATTCCTGGAAGGTCTTCAATTAAGAGGTGGCCTTTTGCGAGTAGGCATGTAAAGGCAAGCTTCACCTCATGTTCTTTACCAAGAATAATGTGATTAAGTTGCTTTAGGCTTTGATCGATCACTTTAATATTGGGCATGATTTGAAAACTCTGACTTGTATGTGAATAATTAAGTTGCTTGGTGCATTTTTTGGCTTTGAATTCTCATGATATGGCGCGCAATAAGCTGTTGGTGAGGCTCGGAAATGTCTAAGAACTCTATATGTAATGCACAGTGTTCATCTGCTTTTGTGCAAGACAGTACTCTTCCTTCGAGAAGCAGTCCGCTGTAATTAGGCAGAAGGACTAGTTTAAGCGCCAGTTTATCGCCCTTTTCAAAGACTTGTTGAGTAGGGAGTGAAATACCGCCCTCACTTAAATTAACTTCCATAATGCTTTCTTTTGGGATGACTTGATGGTTTAAGGAAATGACCCTAGCTAAAGCATCTAGCTTTTTGTTCATAATTTTCAAAAATTGGCCTAGGTTTCTGTCCTTGTCCATTAGTGTTCTGAGCAGGTGTTTTGATTCGACATCCAGCAATTGAAATTCCGAAATTAAGCCAAACTCTGGCAACAGTTCAAATTGTTCGGCGGCTAGTTGATGCTCATCAATTTTTGCTAATTCAACAGAGACTTTATCAATCACACGAAAATACTGTCTTCTGTTAGCGAGATCATCAAGCGTTTCAATCTGGTCGGTCATGGTTTTTATCTTCTAATAATATCTTTAGGTTTATTCATTAAAGCAAAAAAATACCAATCTTGCTGAATACATTTGTTAAAGCCGATTCTTTAATTAAAACCGACACTGTTTTGCGATCAAAAAGTATAATTCTTGTCTATGAAATATGTTTGTTTAGGTCTGCTAAAGTATAGAAGTACTAAAGTTTAGTAATACTATTGTTTGCTTAGAACTGCTGTGGTTTAATCTCGCGATGATAAAACTCTACCCCATCTTAATCGGTTTGCGCTATACCGCAGTTAAACGCCGAAATCACTTTATTTCATTTATCTCACTAACATCAATGGTTGGTTTGATTATTGGTGTCGCTTTGCTTATTACTGTTCTATCTGTCATGAATGGCTTTGACCGTGAGCTGCAACAGCGTATTTTAGGCATGGTGCCTCATGCGGTGATTAAGCCCTATGCAGATATGCGCGACTGGAAAGTGATTGAATCAAAAGTCACACAGCACTCCAAAGTTCTCGCAGCGGCACCCTTTATCAATGCTCAGGGAATGGTCACCAAGAATGGGGCTGTGCATGGGATTCAACTAAATGGAATTTTGCCTAAAGAAGAATTAGAGGTTTCGATTATCGCCAAACACATGGTTCAAGGTGGTTTGGATGTTTTGAAACCTGGCGAGTTTAATATTATTGTCGGCGAGCTTCTGGCAAGGCAACT
>JBFJZQ010000282.1:0-4449 GCA_041622015.1 Oleiphilaceae bacterium | reverse complement strand
CGCATGTTGAACGCATTAATCATGTCCACACGCCCGGAAATTCATCTGGCATTGTAGATGGTGCAGCCGCCGTGTTAATCGGAAGTGAAGCTGCAGGTAAGAAATATGCGATGAAACCAAGAGCGCGCATAGTTGCTACAGCCGTCGTTGGAACAGACCCCACAATTATGTTAACTGGCCCAGCACCAGCAGCCAGAAAAGCCCTAAAAGCGGCAGGAATGAAAGTAAGTGATATAGATCTATTTGAAGTTAATGAAGCGTTTGCATCTGTTGTAATGCGTTTCATGGATGAGATGAAAGTTTCGGAAGATAAAATAAATGTTAATGGTGGCTCAATTGCCATGGGCCATCCATTAGGCGCAACGGGTGCGATGATTCTAGGCACATTGTTAGATGAGTTGGAAGCCAGAAACTTATCTAGAGGCCTCGCTACATTATGTGTAGGTGGTGGTATGGGTATCGCAACAATTATCGAACGCGTCTAAAGGAGAATAAAAATGAACACAATTAATTACCAAAAAGATGAAAACAACATAGTTCATCTCATTCTTGATAGACCAAGTGCTTCGACGAATCTAATGGATGCTGCCTTTACACGTGACTTAGCCAAGGCTGTAGCGCAATTAAAAACCGAAGACTATATCGGCGTCATCATTCGTTCAGCTAAATCAACATTTTTTGCGGGTGGCAACTTAGAAGATTTGTACGCGACAACTCACGAAAATGCACATCAATTATACGAGATGTTGAATACATTGAAAGTCTCCATGCGTGAATTGGAAACGGCTGGGAAACCAGTAGTCGCTTGTATTAATGGCGCTGCCCTTGGTGGGGGGTGGGAAATGGCGCTAGCGTGTCATTATCGCGTTAGCCTGGAAAAGGGCGTCACTTTAGGTTTGCCTGAAGTGACTTTAGGTTTGCTACCTGGGGGCGGTGGAGTGGTCAGAATGTCACGCTTACTTGGCTTACGCGCCGCATTACCTTATTTAACAGAAGGTAAGCAATTCAAACCTGCAGAAGGTAAATCAGCAGGTTTAATCCACGAAGTTGTAAATTCTGAAGCCGAACTAATCAGTTCAGCGATTACTTGGATTAAAGCTAATCCTAAAGTACAGCAACCTTATGATGCAAAAGGCTATAAAGTACCTGGTGGTTTGCCTTCTCACCCTAGCTTAGCAAAAATGCTTCCTATCGCACCGGCCATGATGCGCGCGAAAACTAAAGGTACGCTTCCTGCGCCTGAATCAATTCTCAGCGTTATGGTAGAAAGCCTGCAGGTCGATATCGAATCTGCAATGCGCATCGAAAGTCGTTATTTTGTAGAATTGGTCTGCGGCCAAGTATCAAAAAATATGATTGGGACTTTCTGGTTTCAGCTGAATGAAATTAAAGCCGGTGCCGCAAGACCAAAAGAAATAGCGCGTTCAAAGGTTACAAAAATAGGCATTCTTGGTGCTGGAATGATGGGCGCAGGCATAGCCTATTCATCTGCAAACAAAGGCTTAGAGGTTGTTCTTAAGGATGTTTCTATTGAGAATGCTGAGCGCGGTAAAGCCTATTCACAAAAGCTATTAGATAAAAAAGTTCACAAAAAATACCTTTCTGCGGGCCAACGCGATGCAACGTTGTCACTAATCAAAGCAAGTGACAACTATGCCGATTTAAAAGGTTGCGATTTAATTATCGAAGCGGTATTTGAAGATCGTTCACTCAAAGCAAACGTAACAAAAGAAGCAGAAGCACAGTTAGAAAACACAGCAGTATTCGCATCAAATACTTCAACGTTGCCGATTACAGGCTTAGCTGAAGCTTCAGAGAGACCTGAAAACTTTATCGGTCTGCATTTCTTTTCACCCGTCGATAAAATGCCTTTGGTCGAGATCATTTGTGGTGCGAAAACTTCGAATGAGACTTTGGCTAAAGCATATGATTATGTGCTTGAAATTGGTAAGACGCCCATTGTTGTAAACGATAGTAGAGGTTTTTTCACCTCACGCGTTTTCGGCACTTTTGCGAATGAAGGTATTGCTATGGTCGGAGAGGGTATTTCTCCTTCAGCAATTGAAAATGCAGCATTTTTAGCAGGTTTTCCGGTGGGCCCGCTAGCCGTCACAGATGAAGTCAGTATGACGTTAGTAGAGAAGATTCGTAAACAAACCATCAAAGATATACAGGCCGAAGGTAAAACCTATCAAGAGCATCCAGCAGACCCTGTGGTCGATAGAATGCTGGAGGCAGGAAGAGCAGGGAAGTTAGCAGGTGGCGGTTTTTATGATTATCCGCAAGACGCCAAGAAACATCTCTGGGAAGGGCTTAAAGATCAGTTCAAAGAAAAACATACGGCTATTGATTTGTCAGAAATAAAAGACCGTTTGCTTTACATCCAAGCAATAGAAACCGTTCGTTGCGTCGAGGAAAATGTCTTAACCAGCGTAAGAGATGCCAATATTGGTTCAATTATGGGAATTGGTTACCCCGTATGGACAGGCGGAATATTGCAGTTCATTAACCAAACAGGTCTGGATAAATTTATTGCACGAGCAGAATACTTGGCTGAAAAATATGGTGCTCGATTCGACGTTCCACAATTACTGCTTAATATGAAGAAAGATGGTTTAACGTTCAAAGACTAATAATGGATACAGCTTAGATTGAGTCAGCCGTACAAAGAATTTCGCAATCACAAACAAATATAAGAGAATATGATTATGATAAAACGCACTGTATTTGAATCTGAACATGAAATGTTTCGAGACTCGTTTAGAAAGTTTCTTCAAGAAGAAGCGGTTCCTTATCATGAACAATGGGAGAAAGACGGGCAGGTTTCGCGTGAACTTTGGAAAAAAGCCGGTGATAACGGCTATTTAAGCCCAACGGTGCCAGAAGCATATGGTGGCGTCGAAGCCGATTTTCGGTTTAATGCCATTGTTGATGAAGAGATCGCAAATTTTGGTCTCAGCGGAATCGGCTTCGGTTTACATTCCGATATCGCTGTACCTTACATCATGGCCTATGGTACAGATGAACAAAAGCAGCGTTTTCTACCAGGCTGTGTGAATGGCGACATCGTGACTGCTATTGCAATGACCGAGCCTGGCACAGGTTCAGACTTACAGGCTGTCAAAACCAACGCCGTCCTCGATGAGAGTGGTGAGTTTTATATCCTGAATGGCTCTAAAACGTTTATCACCAATGGCCAAATGGCAGATTTAGTGATCGTAGTCGCTAAAACTAATCCAGAATCTGGAGCAAAAGGAACCAGCCTATTATTAGTAGAGGCAGGCACTCCCGGTTTTGAAAAAGGTCAAAACCTGCATAAAATTGGTATGAAAGCGCAAGACACGTCTGAACTATTCTTTCAGGATGTCAAAGTCCCCAAAGAAAACTTATTGGGTGCTGAAGGCATGGGCTTCATCTATTTGATGCAGGAACTCCCTCAAGAACGCTTATCCGTGGGACTTAATGCGATAGCCAGCGCAGAATCAATCCTGGCACAAACAATCAAATATGTGAAAGAACGCAAAGCCTTTGGTCGCGAAATTGCGTCCTTTCAAAATACCCAATTTAAACTTGCTGAAATGTCAGCGACCTTAACCATGGCCAGAGTATTTGTTGATAAATGCTTAGAGCTACACCTGGATAAAAAACTCGATGTGGTGACTGCCGCCAAATTAAAGTTACTCAGTACAGAAATTCAGTGTGATGTTATAGATGAGTGCCTGCAACTTCATGGCGGTTACGGTTATATGTGGGAATACCCTGTAGCACGAGCTTATGCGGATGCAAGAGTGCAAAAGATTTATGCCGGCACAAACGAGATTATGAAACTAATCATTGGTCGTTCTCTCGTTTAACCCGCTCTGATAAAAAATGGCATCAACACAAAGAAAAAGTAAGGGCAGATTATTGCTCTTCCCGTAAAACCTGCCTTACTTTTTAAATTTATGCTCAACTTTATTAAAAATCAGGAAAGCTATGCAACCACTTAAAGGTCTTAAAGTACTCGATTTTACAACACTGTTACCTGGGCCTTATGCTACTCAGTTATTAGCCGATATGGGTGCCGAGATTGTTAGAGTAGAAGCACCAAAAAGACCAGATCTCTTAAAGTTGATGCCGCCCATGCTTGGCAAAGTTTCAGCTGCCCACGCCACAATTAATCGGAATAAGAAATCTTTAGCCTTAGATTTAAAACATCCAGAAGCCAAAGAAATTATTCATGCCTTGATTAGTGAATATGACATTATTATTGAACAATTCAGGCCGGGTGTTATGGCGCGCTTAGAATTAGATTTTGAGAGCCTAATTCAAAAACAACCAAGACTCATTTATTGCTCGATCACGGGCTATGGTCAAACAGGCCCCTTAAAAGATAAAGCAGGCCACGACATTAACTATTTGGCTTTGTCCGGCCTGGCAAGTTATTCGGGAAGAATAGAAACTGGCCCT
>JBFJZQ010000281.1:0-4451 GCA_041622015.1 Oleiphilaceae bacterium | reverse complement strand
GACCCTTCTGTTGTTCAGGCATTGATCGAACAGCGTTTAAATAAATAAGTAAGTTAGAAAATCAGAAGTAAAAAATGCGAGCTCAAGGCTCGCATTGTTCATTTATCCCTGCCTATTTATGTTTTAAAAGCTTATTTATGTTTTAAGACTATACGATAATGGGCTTTACCTGCTCTTAATTCGCTGATGGCTTGATTGACATCTTTAAAGTCATAAGTCTGGGTTACAGCTTCAATATTATGTAACGCGGCGAAATTCAACATGGTTTTGATGGTGCCGGGGCTGCCGACGGGCGAGCCAGAGATAGTGCGTTGTGCTCCGATCAGTGAAAATACCCCTATGTCCAAGGGTTCAAGCGTTGCGCCAACAAAATGTAAGCGGCCTTTTGGTGCCAAGGTGTTCAAATAGGCATTCCAGTCTAATTTGACATTAACCGTAGATAAGATCAGATCAAACTGATTTTGCGCCGCTTCCAGTTCTTCCGCGTTGCGCGTATTGAGCACGGCATGGGCGCCTAGTTCTTTTGCCTCTTTTTGTTTGGCTTCACTCGACGTGAAAGCCGTGACATGGCAACCCCAGGCATTCAAAAATTGCAAAGCCATATGCCCAAGCCCGCCTATACCAATAACAGCCACTTTTGATGTTGGTTTGATATCAAATTGAACGAGCGGATTAAACACAGTGATGCCACCGCAAAACAGCGGGCCCGCTTTATCAGGGTCCAATGATTCAGGTAAGGCCACGACGGCGGATGCTTGTGCTCGTACTTTGTCGGCAAAACCGCCGTGTCTTCCAGCAATGGTCGGTTGCGCGCTAGCACAAAGATTATGATCTCCTGAATGACAGGTTTGGCAGTTTAAACAGTAGCCTGAGTGCCAACCCAGGCCAACGCGCTCGCCTAGCTTAAAGCTACTGACACGGCTACCAACGGCGGCTATAGTGCCTACGACTTCATGGCCAGGAACGAAAGGATATTGGGTGAAGCCCCATTCGTTATCTAGCATGCTTAAATCACTGTGGCAGATGCCGCAGGATTCCACATTAATTTCTACTTCATCAGCGCCCAATTCTCCAGGGTCATACTCGAACGCTTCTAACTCGCCACCGGGTATTGTTGCCGCATATGCTTTTATCATTTTTTTTCTCCTAATTAATCTGTGCCCCAAGGGGAGTTCATGTACACTTCACAAAAAGTTGATGAGATCTTACTCTCAAACTTTATTCATTTCATAACTCAAGGTGTAAACTTAACAATAATGATTCAACTTATCTCAAGAGGCGTATGTTTACTCGTGTTATTTTCATTTACCCAATGGGCATCTGCACTCAGCTATACGATTGAAGTACCCAAACAGATCATCGAAGATCAAATATCCATGCATATGCCATTGATAAAAAAACTACCCCTTGCATCAATTAAGCTATCTGAACCTAGACTAAAATTACTTGAAGCAACAAATGAAGTGTCGCTGTACTTGAAAGTAGATGTGTCAATGTTAAAAGGCTTTAAAGGAAGTGGAACAGGCGAACTAGTAGGCTCGATTGATTATCGGCAAGCTGACGGCGCTTTTTACTTGGTTAACCCGCGTATTGTTAATTTAAATGTAGCGCATATGCCGGCCATGTTAATGCCAAAGTTTGCGCAGGCTGCAAAGTTACTGCTGACCAAGTCATTGGCAACTTATCCTGTGTATCGATTGAATGAAGAAGATGCTACACAGAAAATGGCGCGAGCTAGTCTAAAAAAAGTTCGGGTAGCCGATGATAAGGTATTACTTACTTTAGGTATTCCGAATTAAATATGATTTTTTCAAATTTATTTGTTAAACAATAATGCAAGCTCATAAACGCTATGCTTCTTTTTTATCTCTGAGATGCTAGGCTTTAGGCTTAAAACTAATTTCTGATGTACTAAATAATGAAACGGACTGCCATGACAGACTCGAACTTAAATGATCCTCACCAGCAACGAGAAGCTGAAAACTATTCTAAGCCGATCCCAAGTCGTGAATTTTTGCTTGCTCATCTAAATGAACGCCATGGTCCGGCTACTCATCTGGATTTGGTTGAAGACTTTCAATTCTCTGATCCGGATAATATAGAAGCTTTACGCCGACGCTTAATTGCCATGGCTCGCGATGGACAGCTAGTGTGTAATCGAAGCGATCAATATTTGCCGAGCACTAAAGTAAACCTTCGAAAAGGTGTCGTGATTGGTCATCGTGATGGTTTTGGCTTTGTGAAGTTAGACGAAGGTGGTTCAGATTATTATCTGTCAGCAAGACAAATGCAGTCTGTCTTTGATGGTGATCGGGTATTAGTAAGATCCGACGGTGGCGATCACAAAGGTAAGCAGCATGCGGTTATTGTTGATGTACTTGAACGAAATACCGAAAAATTGGTGGGTCGTTTGTTCCGTGAAGGTAATATTGCCTCTGTTGAAGTTGAAAATACCCGAATCAGTCAGCAAGTCTTAGTCGATTCCGAACATACGGGAGGGGCAGAACATGGCCAGTATGTCGTTGTAAAAATTATTAATCAGCCAAGTAAACGTACCCATGCAACCGGACAGGTCATTGAAGTATTGGGTGACCATATGGCTCCAGGCATGGAAATCGAAGTCGCAATTCGTTCCTACAATATTCCATTTGAATGGCCGGCAGCGGTGGAGCAAGCAGTTAAACTGCTTAAGCCTGAAGTGACAGAGGCTGACAAGCAGCAGCGTATTGATATTCGCCACTTGCCATTGGTTACTATTGATGGCGAAGATGCTCGAGATTTCGATGATGCGGTCTATTGCGAGCCTTTAAAAAATGGAGGTTGGAAGCTGTATGTCGCGATTGCGGATGTGAGTCATTACGTTAAGCCTGAAAGCCCGTTAGATTTAGAAGCCAATAATCGGGCAACCTCTGTCTACTTCCCAGATCATGTTGTACCCATGTTGCCGGAAATATTATCCAATGGTCTGTGTTCTCTGAATCCAAAAGTAGATCGTTTGTGTATGGTCTGTGAGATGGAAGTCAGTGCTCAGGGCTTGGTAGAATCGAGTCGGTTTTATGAAGCAGTGATGTATAGTCATGCGCGCTTAACCTATACCAAAGTGTCGACCATGCTTGAGGAGCCAAATTCAGATGAAGGCAAAGAGCTCAGGGAAGACTATGCCGATGTGGTACCGCACTTAGAGTCTCTCTATGCGCTATATCATGCTTTTATCGGTCAGCGTCATCAAAGGGGGGCGATTGACTTTGATACCGTTGAAACACGCATTATTTTTGGTGATGAACGCAAAATAGAAGCAATTGTGCCAACTGAACGTAACGATGCACACAAAATTATTGAAGAATGCATGTTAGCCGCTAACGTTGCGACAGCGCAGTTTTTATCTCGGCATAAAATTCATACGCTTTATCGAATTCATGAAGGACCAACCCAAGAAAAATTAGAAAAAGTACGCTCATTCTTATCTGAGCAAGGTTTGCAGTTGATGGGGGGAGAAACACCTAGCCCGGCAGACTATCAAAGCCTGATTGAACAAATCAAAGATCGCCCGGATTTTAGTGTGCTGCAAACGGTATTGCTACGTTCCATGAGCCAAGCAGTTTACGGGCCAGAAGAACTGGGCCATTTTGGCTTAGCTTACGATGCCTATGCGCACTTTACCTCACCTATTCGACGTTACCCAGATCTGCTCGTTCATCGGGGCATTAAGTCCGTTATCTATAGCCAAAAAGAAACAGCGGATGTGTTGCGTCCAGTTGGCCTGGAGCACTCAAAGTATGGCTATGCCTACGATTTACCCAAAATGTTGGTCTTGGGCGAGCATTGTTCAATGGCAGAACGTCGAGCAGATGAAGCCACCCGAGATGTAATGAATTGGTTGAAGTGTGAATATCTTCAGCAACATCTTGGTGAAGTCTTTCCCGGTATTATTTCAGCGGTTGTGGGGTTTGGTTTCTTTGTTGAATTAGCGGATCTTTATGCTGAAGGTTTGGTGCATGTTTCTACCTTGAATAGTGATTACTATCAGTTTGATCCTCAAAAACACCGACTGATCGGTGAGCGTACAGGCCTGAGTTATAGCTTGGGTGATCGCGTGACGGTAGAAGTCTCTAATATCAATTTGGAAGAGCGTAAAGTCGATTTAGTACTGGTGAGTGCAGAACCAAAATCGAAAGCGCGTCGACGTGTGCAAAAGAAAGGTGCAACATCTGACAAAAAAACTGACGGTAAAGGTGGAAAAAATACTGCCAGGAAAAAAACCTCTGAAGGGCGCAAAGCGGGTTCAGGGCGAAAACCGAAAACGGATAGTAAACCAGCGTCTAAAAAAAGTCGTTCAGCTTCTAACCGCTCACCTTCAAACAGTAAAAGTAGTACCAAGAAAGCGGCAACGGAACCCGCTTCTAGAACAGCGGGTGTGAGAAAACGTAAAGTGAAGAAAACTTAAAATCAAG
>JBFJZQ010000280.1:0-4477 GCA_041622015.1 Oleiphilaceae bacterium | reverse complement strand
TTGGATCTCATTCAGGAAGGTAATATCGGTTTGATGAAGGCCGTTGATAAGTTTGAATACCGTCGAGGTTATAAATTCTCGACGTATGCAACATGGTGGATTCGTCAGGCGATTACCCGATCAATTGCGGATCAGGCGCGAACCATTCGTATCCCGGTTCATATGATCGAAACGATCAATAAGCTAAATCGTATTTCACGTCAAATGCTTCAGGAAATGGGGCGAGAGCCTACTCCTGAAGAGTTGGGTGAACGTATGGATATGCCAGAAGACAAAGTGCGTAAAGTGCTTAAAATTGCCAAAGAGCCTATTTCAATGGAAACGCCCATTGGTGATGATGAAGATTCTCACTTGGGTGACTTTATCGAAGATAGTATGGCTGAATCACCGATTGATACCGCCACTGGGCAAGGTTTGAAAGAATCTACCCGTATGGTATTGGCAGGTCTAACAGCTCGTGAAGCAAAAGTACTACGTATGCGTTTCGGTATTGAAATGAATACCGACCATACCTTGGAAGAAGTAGGTAAGCAGTTTGATGTAACGCGAGAGCGTATTCGTCAGATTGAAGCGAAAGCACTTAGAAAGCTACGTCATCCTAGTCGTTCAGATCATTTAAGAAGTTTCTTAGACGAATAATTCAGTTTTAAGCTAGCATCTTCCTTGTGGGCGCATTATAATGCGCCCCGATTTTTTCTAAAATGCCTCCTTAGCTCAGTTGGTTAGAGCACCCGACTCATAATCGGTAGGTCCCCTGTTCAAGTCAGGGAGGAGGCACCATTCTTTTGTTATTTCTTCGTATGCAGAACATCCTTTTTAATGAGAAAAAGTGACGACTAAAAAATGAGAGAGTCGGTACAAATATCTCCTATCTTATTGATAATCAAATAATTCAAAAAGTATTCAGAAATACATATCCCCCTCAATCGTGCCTATTCAGACTAGTTACTGAGAAAGTGACAAGCAAACACCCTTACTATATTGATAAATCTAGAGGTATTCTGAATTCAATAAATTTCCATAGAGAAGTAAGTGAGAATTAAGAGCGATTGTTTATTTGTTAGAAACAATAACCCTCTGTTTTTATTATAAATAGCTACTTCGGTACCGAAAAGTATCAAAAATTTGTGTCATTGGATGGACAGGATCATACTATTCATTGAGTAGTATCCATAAAGAACTTCATATATTGGAGTGACCAATGGATTTAATGGACAGGTTATACAATCGCCCAAACAAATTTCTGTTGAGACCATCGACGCTAATTCTACCGCCATGCCTTCCTGAATCGACTTACTTACCTGAAGCACTCTCCAGTTTCATCATTCGCCTTTCAAGTTCACATCATATATCTGTAGGTCAATTGGTTCGTGAGTTCATCCAGCCAAGAATATTGAGTCAACAAAGAGGCCACCTTCTTCATCGCTGTCATGACGGCTATACAATTAATGGCGCGAGCAGCATTGGATGGGAACTATTTGAAGCAGTTAATGGGCTAGTTGCTCACATAGATAATAGTCAATACTGCAACTTTTACTTTTTGCGAAGTTTACTTGGGCGCAGCTATAAAAACCTCATGTCCAAACAAATGCGCTGGTGCCCGCTTTGCATAAGTGAGGAGCATTCATGTTATTACCCACTATATTGGCATTCATTAAGTGTCAGCTGCTGCATTAAACATAAGATCAAGCTTATTTCAATGTGCCCCAGCTGTCATGTGAAAATGAATGTGCTTTCAGCCACAACAACGATGAACAGGTGCTCCTCATGTAATGCACCTCTGGCAGGCGGAGTTGGAGAGAAAGTTAAATTAATTGATGCAGACGAGAAGGATGTCTGGATAGCTGACAATATCAATAAGCTTGCAATCAATCACTTAAAACTCTCCCAATTAAGTCTACTCGAAATATTTCGCCACAACCTTCAGAAAATATGTATTGAATACAGATCAATATCTAATGCAGAAAGAAGGTTAGGATTTTCAGAGTCACTATTTCAGCAGTGGTTAACAAGAAATCGGCCAAACTTTCCAGAGTTTGTTGAGTTAGGTTATCGTCTAAATATCCCACTGCTGGACTTACTTACGCCAACAAGCAAAACCAAGATATCGACTTGCTATCTATTTGATCAGTCATCCCCAGAGGAGAAGCCGAAAGCCTCGCACCAGTTAATACTCTCGAGGCTAGGAGACGTTATTGATAGGCAGGAAAACATCAGCATTAAAGCCCTGGCAAAAGAACTTGGCAAGAGTGAAGGGTACTTGCAATATCATTTCAGGATATTACTGAACGAAATTATTCAAATTAGAATACGTCATGTTCAACATTCGAGAAAAGAGCAACAAGAAAAGTTGTTCCTCGATGCGGCAACGGCAGCAATTATGCTGATGATTCAAGGTAAGTATTTTGGCGGCAGAAATATGACTCGAAGCCTTTCCGAACGGGTTGGCCACAAGAAATTATCAAATAAGCGGTTATTAAAGTTCATTTACGGCGAAATTCGAAACCGTTCAGAAAATTTGCCTATTGCTCTTTGTGACAAGCTATCTCCTGCGTTTAATGAGGAGAGCTAAGATGCTTTTGAATAATCTAAAAACACTTACTGAATATTTCGACAACTTAAAACTTTGCCCAAAAGGCAGAACTTTCATCCTTAACTCCATTGAAAAGCGTGCACGAGATCAGCAAGCCTCACCGTATAACAAGCTGTTTTATTATGCGAGCATCAAAACAGGCTATGTCATTGTTTGTGAAAGTGAGTGGGAATATCAGATGCTACTGACATTGGAGTACGGCGACTCGCTGGCTTACTTGGATCAACCTCCGACTCAATACGTAAAGTCGCCGAACAGAAACGGCAAGTTCTTTGGGCGTAAAACAACCGGAGACTTCATAGCTCTTTATGATGATCGCGTCGTTGTCTACGAAGTAAAGCCCAAGGCGGAACTACAACAACTTCAGAAAGATAACCCCGAATTTATTAAGAAAAGCGAGAATGGGCGCTATCACAATCCTTGGGCGGAAGCGCATTTTTGTAAGCAGTTTGGTTTCGAATATGAGCTCGTTACCGAAGATGATTTTGACGTCACAATAAATGGTAATTGGAATTTTCTTCAAAACTATTTTCATTGCAATGAAATTGTTCCAGAAACACAGATTAAAGATTTAACGAAGGCCATTCGAAAAGATGTTGGCAGTACGATTGAAGAGTTATTGCAAGATAATATTCCACTAGAAGATATTTATCGTGCGATTGCTAAAAAACAAGTGCATGCACCACTAGCATACCGCCCCATTCTTGAGCACTCTACTTTTAGGGTATTTAGCTCTAAGCAAGCATTAAACCAGTTTCAAAAATCGTATGAGGGCCTTGAGGAGGAGGTTCAGCGAGATATTGAGTTATCTCATGAAGCTCATATATGGTTATCTGCAAATACTGAAGAGAAAGAAGAAGCGGCTTTCATATCGAAAGCAGTGCTTCATCATAGGCAACATAAAAAATGGCCTGACTGGCTTACAGAAAGTAAGCATAAAAGCGCTTAACGCTGGAAGGGCAAATATGAAGATGCTGAATCTAAATATGGTGTGGGTATTCTAGGTGTTTTGCCGAAAACTCGTAGTCGCGGGCTCAGGGGCTTTCAAGGATCGCAGGCGGTCTACGATAAAATGCGTGAGGTCAAAGAGCAGTATTGGGATGAAGGTAACAAAAAACCATTTCCTCAAGTTTATGCTTTCTTATCTGCTGCATGCGATGAGCTAGGAGAGCAAACACCAGGAGAAGATACATTTCGAAAATTTCTAAAAGAGAATCAGACAGAGAAGTCGCTGGCAAAACGAGAAGGTATTAAGGTCGCGCATTCAAATGCTCCGCCTTTAATAGACGATCCATTTAGAGAGATGAAAAAGGGGCTATTTCTTCTGGACCAAACTGCGATAGACCATACCCAGTGTAATGTGTTTTGTCGGTTTACCTATATGTCTACAACAATAAAACTTAGGCCGTGGATTACCTTACTGACAGATAGTATGTCACGCCGAGTGCTGGCTTTTTATATATCCTTACTTCGACCAAGTAAGGTTAACGTTTTTATGGCGATGCGTAGGTTTTTAATAGAGTATGGATTGGTAATGAGGCATCTAGGAGTAGATGGGGGGCCGGAGTTTGATTCAACCGCCTTTAATCAGTGGTTACCATCGTTAAAAGTTCATAAAATTAGAAGGTGCTCATATAAAAGCAAGGGCGGAACGAAGGTTGAACGCCCTAACAAGGTGATTACGGATTGTTTGTTTCATTTCTTGGAAGGTAACTCACAGCAGACTGAATACGTTCGTGCGATGGACCCCAAGTTAGATCCACGAAAAAATGCAATCTGGACATTACCACGTCTATATCAAATCGTAGATTTCTTTTTTAAAGAAATCTATCACAAGAACAGCATTGGTAAGCATGGCCAATCTCCAGATGATATTTGGAATAG
>JBFJZQ010000279.1:0-4480 GCA_041622015.1 Oleiphilaceae bacterium | reverse complement strand
CCAAGTACACATAACAAAATATAAAAAATATTAGTTGTTATGAAACAGAGTGACACGACTTTGTTTTGGCGATTGCAAAAAGGTAGACAATGGCAATCGGTATAAAAAAGCCGCCAATATTTAAAATTTTCTGTACACAGTTAGCAGCAACTTTGCTAGTTAGTGCAATCTACTATTTGTTAGAAGGAAGAGTGGCAGCATATTCTGCTCTTCTAGGCGGATTGGTATTCGTAATTCCGCAACTTTATTTTGGTATAAAGGCTTTTATGTTCTCTGGTGCGAGAGCCATTGATAAAATAGTAGTCAATTTTTATAAAGGTGAATCATCAAAAATAATCATCATAGTAATTGGATTTGCATTGGTATTTTCATTTATTCGACCAATTGATTATTTTTCACTCTATTCAGCTTTTATTGCGATATTAATAGTGAATTGCTTTTCAGTTTTTATTGAATGAAATAAGTAACTGAATCAATCTCTAAAGAATTTCTAACTTTAAGACAGTAGGCTTTAAATTATGGCAGGCGGAAGTCAAACTACCACTGAATATATTCAGCATCACTTAACTAATTTAACCTTCGGACAGTTACCAGCAGGTACTGTTAGATATGATGGAACCGTTCTTTCCGAAAGTACATGGACTATGGCTCATGGAGCACAAGAAGCCGCCGCAATGGGCTTTAATGCATTTCATGTTGATAGTTTACTTTGGTCATTTGGTTTGGGCCTTATATTCTGTCTGATTTTTAGAAGCGTAGCAAAAGCAGCGACAAGTGATGTACCTGGTCGCTTTCAGAACTTCATTGAAATCGTAGTCGATTTTATCGATACCAATGTAAAAGACATGTTCCATGGAAGAAACCCTCTGATTGCCCCTTTAGCACTAACCATTTTTGTGTGGGTGTTTTTTATGAATCTCATGGATTTGATTCCAGTTGATTTAATTCCCTGGTTATTAAGCCTTGTCGGAGTGGGTTATCAAAAAATTGTACCGACTACAGACCCAAACATTACGATAGGTTTAGCATTAGGTGTTTTTGCCTTAATGCTTTATTACTCAATAAAAATTAAAGGGATTATGGGCTTCACCAAAGAAATCACTATGCATCCTTTTAATCACTGGGCATTTATTCCTATAAATTTATTTATGGAAGTGGCTGGTTTGTTAGCAAAGCCTTTTTCACTAGGCTTACGACTTTTCGGAAATATGTATGCAGGTGAAATGATTTTTATTTTGATTGCAGTTATGTATAGTGCCGGCTGGATGTTTGGCTTATTTGGTGGCTTTTTGCAAATTGGTTGGGCGATATTTCATATCTTGGTTATCACTTTGCAAGCATTTATTTTCATGGTCTTAACCATCGTATATCTCAGCATGGCTCATGAAGACCATGCTTGATCAACAATTTTAATTTTAAACTTAACTTAAAAACAGGAGAAAAAAATGGAACTAGTAATCATTGCAGCTGCAATCATTCTTGGTTTGGGCGCACTAGGTACGGCGATTGGCTTTGCACTTTTGGGTGGCAAATTACTGGAAGGTTCTGCAAGACAGCCAGAGCTAGCACCAATGCTTCAAGGTAAAATGTTTTTACTTGCAGGTTTGTTGGATGCTGTGCCTATGATTGGTGTTGGTATTGCGATGTATTTAATCTTCGTTGTTGCCCCAGGTGTTGGTGCGTAATCTAAGCTCTTACTTGGGTCGATTACAAATTCGTAAACCGGACAAAACGAGGTAATTAGTGTGAATCTTAATTACACACTTGTTGGACAAATGATTTTTTTCGCAGGCTTTGTGTTCTTTTGCATGAAGTATGTATGGCCACCAATCATGGCAGCCATGACAGAGCGAGAGAAAAAAATAGCAGATGGTTTGGCTGCTGCGGATAGAGCTTCAAAAGATCTCGAACTAGCACAGAAAAAAGCTGGTCAGAGTTTAACTGAAGCAAAAGCGCAAGCTGCTGAATTAATTGAGCAAGCAAATAAAAGATCAAATCAGATCATCGATGAAGCAAAAGCAACTGCGCGTCAAGAAGGTGATCGTTTGATCCATTTAGCGAAAGCTGAAATTGAGCAAGAAAAAAATCGCGTGATAGAAGAACTTCGTAAAGAAGTTGCGTCGATTGCAATTGTAGGTGCAGAGAAGATTCTTGGTTCCTCAGTTGATGCGTCAAAGCATAGTGAGATGCTCGATAAGCTAGCGGCAGAAATTTAACAATTGAGAGTGGATGATGGCAGAATCAATTACGATTGCCCGACCATATGCTAAAGCAGCTTTTCAAGCAGCGAAAGAGAGCCAGGCTTTGACTGAATGGTCAAAGATACTTGGTTACGCTTCCGCGGTAGCGGTTGATGAGAATATGGAAGCAGTTCTCGATAATCCTGCTTTAACCAGTGAGCAAAAAGCACAGTTATTTATTGATGTGTGTGGTGAAAGTCTGACTGATGAAGTTAAAAACTTCATTCATGTATTATCAGAAAATAACCGTTTGGGCTTGGTACCTGACATTGCTGAAGTATTCGAAAGTTATAAAGCACAATTAGAGCAATCTATTGATGTATCAATCGAAAGTGCTTTCGAGTTAAGTGATGGACAGAGTGAAAAACTGGCACAAGCACTAAGTAAAAAACTAGATCGAAAAGTAGTCATCGCATCCACCGTGAATCAAGCATTGATTGGCGGTGTGATAATAAGAGCCAATGATTTGGTTATCGATGCTTCTGTTCGTGGCAAAATTGCTAAACTGGCCGAAGCGATAAGTGCTTAAGTGGGCAGATTCAGGTTTGAGGATATAAAGCATGCAACAGCTAAACCCAGCTGAGATCAGCGAAATAATTAAGAAGCGCATTGCACAACTAGATGTGTCTTCAGAAGCCCGTAATCAGGGCACAATCGTCAGCGTATCTGACGGTATAGTACTAGTTTATGGTCTTGCCGATGTAATGTATGGCGAGATGGTAGAATTTGAAACCGGCGTTTATGGTATGGCGCTTAACCTTGAACGCGACTCTGTTGGTGTCGTTGTCCTAGGTGATCCAAAAGGCTTGGCAGAAGGTCAAAAAGCTAAATGCACGGGCCGTATTCTAGAAGTTCCAATTGGTGAAGCTTTACTGGGTCGTGTTGTAGACGGTCTTGGTAACCCAATTGATGGTAAAGGCCCTATTGATACAACCTTAACGGCGCCTCTGGAAAAAGTGGCACCTGGTGTTATTGCTCGTCAATCAGTTGATCAGCCAGTACAGACTGGTTTGAAAGCGATTGACTCAATGGTACCCATTGGCCGTGGTCAACGTGAGTTAATTATCGGTGATAGACAAACAGGTAAAACTGCGATTGCTATTGATGCGATAATCAACCAGAAAGACACGGGTGTTAAGTGTATCTATGTTGCGATTGGCCAAAAGCAGTCTTCGATAGCTTCTGTAGTACGTAAGCTTGAAGAACATGGCGCAATGGATCACACCATTGTTGTTGCTGCTGGTGCAGCTGATCCTGCTGCAATGCTATTTTTAGCACCATACGGCGGTACCACGATGGGTGAATACTTCCGTGACCGTGGTCAGGATGCATTGATCGTATTTGATGATTTGACTAAGCAAGCTTGGGCATATCGTCAGATTTCATTGTTATTACGTCGACCACCAGGTCGTGAAGCTTATCCAGGTGATGTATTCTATCTTCACTCACGTTTATTGGAGCGTGCTTCACGTGTTAATGCAGATTATGTTGAAGCATTTACCAATGGTGAAGTAAAAGGTCAGACTGGTTCATTAACTGCCCTACCAATTATCGAAACGCAGGGTGGAGACGTTTCGGCGTTTGTACCTACTAACGTTATTTCGATCACTGATGGTCAGATCTTCTTGGAAAGTAACCTATTTAACGCTGGTATCCGTCCTGCAATGAACGCAGGTGTGTCGGTATCTCGAGTAGGTGGCGCAGCACAGACTAAGATCATCAAAAAGTTAGGTGGTAGCGTACGTCTTGCCCTAGCTCAGTATAGAGAATTGGCTGCATTTGCTCAGTTCGCTTCTGATCTTGATGAAGCGACACGTAAACAGTTAGAGCATGGTCAGCGCGTAACCGAACTGATGAAGCAAAAACAATATAGCCCACAAAGCGTTGCTCAAATGGGTATTGTTCTTTTTGCAGCTGATGGTGGTTTCCTTAATGATGTCCCTGTCAACAAAGTAGTTGATTTCGAAGCTGCAATGCTTGCTTATATGAGTGCAGAACACTCTGAATTGCTTGCTAAGATCAATGAGAAAGGTGATTACAATGACGAAATCGCTAGTGGCATCAGATCAGCATTAGAGACATTCAAGTCAACACAAACTTGGTAGAAAATAATTGAGGAAAACTTTTAGGTTTTCCTCATATTTTACCTGACAGTGAACAGGACTTTATAGGCGACATAAAATGGCCGTTGGTAAAGAGATACGAAATCAGATTTCAAGTATCAAGAGCACGCAAAAAAT
>JBFJZQ010000278.1:0-4489 GCA_041622015.1 Oleiphilaceae bacterium | reverse complement strand
TGCGGGGCCTTCACCTATCATGATATCTAATTGGTAATCTTCCATGGCAGGGTAAAGCACTTCTTCAACACTGGCATTTAGTCGATGAATTTCATCTATAAAAAGTACATCTCCTTCTTCGAGATTTGTCAAAAGCGAGGCTAAATCCCCTGCCTTTTCGAGAACCGGACCAGAAGTGGATTTAATATTCGCATTTAGCTCATTAGAGATTATATTTGCCAGGGTCGTTTTGCCCAGCCCTGGCGGTCCGAAAATAAGCACATGATCTAATGCTTCACTACGTTTACGTGCTGCCTCAATAAAGATTTCCATTTGTTCTTTAACGGCAGGCTGGCCAACGTAATCCTGCAATGTTTTTGGGCGAATAGCACGATCTTGCCAGTCTTCATTTGAATTGCCAATAGGCTTAGCCTCTGGAGCAATTAAGCGATCTGCCTCAATCATTGTTCTACACCAAAATTAAAGGGAATAAATAAAAACATTCAATAGTTTACAGGGGATATCTGAAGACAAAAGTTAAAAAATAGTTAGATGCTTAACAGGATTGCCTTTAAATCATGCTTTTTAGTGCAGCTTTAATTAAATCTTCCAGTGTTTGATTATCAGCTTTAACATTCTTAATTGCTTTGGCAGCATCTTGGGGTCGATAACCCAGAGCAACCAAGGCAGATTCAGCCTCACTACCTATAGAGGTAGCAACAGAAAACTCTGACATCGCTAACTGTTCAGTATCTCGACCTTCAGCAATATTTTTAACTTTATCTCGAAGCTCTATTAAGAGTCTTTCAGCGGTTTTTTTTCCAATTCCTGGGAGTTTTACCAGTGTGGAAACCTCGTCATGTATAACACAACGCGCTAACTCTGAGCTATCCAGTCCGGACAAAATGGTGATCCCTAGTTTTGGACCGACGCCATTTACTTTTATAAGAACGCGAAACATATCCCGATCTTGTTTACTCAAAAAACCATAGAGTAACTGTGCATCTTCTCGCACGACAAAATGCGTATACAGAGATACGGTAGAACCTATTTCAGGCAAAGAGAACGCAGTAGAAATCGGCACTTCAATTTCATAACAAAGCCCATGAACATTGACTAATACATGGTGAGTGCTTTTCTCTTCAATCAGACCGAGAATTTTACCTATCATTTTTGTACCATTTTATTTTTAAGTATTTGATCGTTTTTTATAAACGTTTAGTAAACTATTTTATCTTAATCGGCCACGGCGACTGCTTGAGGCGCCAGCTACTTTAATGAGAACTTGCTGAGTATGCGCATGACACAAGGCTATGGCTAAGGCATCTGCGGCATCCGCTTGCGGGCAGGCTTCCAAACCTAATATATACATCACCATTTGCTGAACCTGTGTTTTAGCAGCAGAGCCTTTTCCTACAACGGCTTGTTTAACTTTCCTCGCTGAATATTCACTCACCTGAAGACCCGCATCACAAGCAGCAACAATTGCAGCGCCCCTGGCCTGGCCAAGCTTCAGTGCAGACTGGGCATTTTTTGCCAGAAAAACTTCTTCAATTGCAAATTCCGAAGGTTGGAATTGCTGAATGATTTGACTGACACCTTTAAATATTACGTGAAGTCGAGGTGCTAATTCTGCACCTTGAAGGCGTATACAGCCACTAGCAAGATAACGAAGCTTTCCCTGGCTGCGTTCGATTACACCATAACCAGTTGTTCGAGAACCTGGATCAATACCAAGAATAATTGCCATCTATTTCCTAAAGAGTATGCCCTAAAAGGATGTAAAGGATAAATTATAGCGAGTCTAAGTGACTGATAATTTCACTGGATCTTTCTAAGCAAATAATATTGAGCATTTTATAAAACAAAAGCGCTAGGAATGAATCATAGCGCCTTTATCTTTTCTAAAACCAGCAATAATCATGCAATATAAAAACTAGATATTTATTTAGCCTCTGTTTGCTTTGGTCTAAGCTGAATACTGAGCTCTCTAAGCTGTTTGGTATCCACTTCGCCCGGCGCCTGCGTTAGCACACACATCGCACTTTGTGTTTTCGGGAATGCAATGACTTCTCGAATTGATTGAGAGCCTGTCATTAGCATGATAAGACGATCGAGTCCGAAGGCCAATCCACCATGTGGCGGGCAACCGAACTTCAGAGCATCTAACAAGAAGCCAAATTTGTTTTGAGCCTCTTCATCACTAATACCCAGCAATTTAAAGACAGTTTTCTGCATGGTGCCATCATGTATACGAATCGAACCACCACCCAGCTCGGTGCCATTTAACACCATATCGTATGCTCTGGATAAGGCTGTTTCAGGATTCGCCTGTAGCTCTTCTGGAGAGCATGACGGAGCAGTAAATGGGTGATGGATTGCCGTTAAGCCGCCATCTTCCAATACTTCGAACATGGGGAAGTCAACGACCCACATAGGCGCCCATTCACAGGTATATAAATTTAAATCGGCACCGATCTTACAACGTAAAGCACCTAAAGCCTCATTGACCACGGTTTCTTTATCTGCACCAAAGAATACAATATCGCCATTTTCAGCAGATAATTTATCCATAATGGCCATTGCAACATCATCACCCAAGAACTTCACAATAGGTGATTGAAGGCCTTCAGCACCCTTCTCTATTTCGTTTACCTTGATCCAAGCTAAACCCTTAGCGCCGTAGATACCTACAAACTTGGTGTAATCATCAATTTGCTTACGAGATAATTGCGCGCCACCGCTTACTTTAAGCGCAGCGACTCGACCCTTAGGGTCTTTAGCTGGTCCGGCAAATACTTTGAAATCAACCCCGGCCATCAAATCGGCAACATCTACAATTTCAAGAGGGATACGCAGATCAGGCTTATCACTGCCATAACGGGACATCGCTTCTGCATAGGACATACGTGGGAAATCAGTTAACTCAACCCCCATAAGATCCTTAAACATATTACAAACCAAGGTTTGCATTAGCCCCATTAATTGCTCTTCATCGATGAAAGAACACTCTACATCGACTTGGGTAAATTCTGGCTGACGGTCTGCCCTTAAGTCTTCATCACGAAAACATTTTGCAATTTGATAATAGCGATCGACACCCGAAACCATCAACAATTGTTTAAATAACTGAGGTGATTGAGGAAGCGCGAAAAAGCTACCTTGATGCGTTCGGCTGGGCACTAAATAATCACGTGCACCTTCAGGTGTTGCTCGTGTAAGTATTGGCGTCTCGACATCCATAAAACTATTTTCATGAAGGAAGTTACGGATGTAATTGGTTACTTTTGAACGGAAGATTAATTTATTTAACATCTCCGGACGACGAAGATCCATAAAGCGATATTTTAAACGTGTTTCTTCACCTACATCGACATAATTATCTAGTGGAAAGGGTGGTGTTTCTGCCGCATTTAGAATGATTAGCTCTTTACCTAGAATCTCGATTTGTCCGGTTGGCATATCATTATTTGTAGTGCCTTCAGGGCGTGCACGAACAAAACCTTTAATTTGCAGTACATATTCACTACGAACGCGCTCAGCACTGGCGAAACTTTCTTCGGTATCTGGGTCAAATACGATTTGCGCCACCCCTTCGCGATCGCGCATATCCAAGAAAATGACTCCGCCATGATCACGACGACGATGTACCCAGCCACAAATAGTAACTTCCTGGCCTATATGTTGTTCATTCACTGCACCGCAATAGTGACTTCGCATAAAATTCTCACTTAGTTCTGTTTTCTTGTTTGTCTGTTATAAGAATGCCCTAAAGGCAACACAATATTAGTTCTAAAGCTGCTAGCTCGCTGTAGAATTACTCGCAGATTCTCCACTCGTGCCAACTAAATTTTTCTTCTTTCCAGTCTTAAAGTCTGTCTCATACCAACCAGACCCTGCCAACCTGAAACCCGCAGCAGATATGCGTTTTACAAATTCATCTTTGCCGCATTCAGGGCAGGTTTTAATCGCTTCATCACTCATTTTCTGAAGTATATCTTTTTCAAAACCACATGCTTTACAGCCATATTCATATATAGGCATACATCACCCTTAACTAAAGCTAAAAATAATAAAAAGCCACGTTTTCGTGACAGATTTAAACAAAGGCATATAAAGGCGACAATTTAAAATTCAAGCCTATTTTTTAAGCGGGCGCTAGTATAAACAATTTTTTTTATAAAATCAGTGTTATAAAAATGAAAAACCCTATGAAGTCCTGCTGTTGCAAACTATTTAACTTAAATCTTGTATTAACCTTTATTGAGTGTGAGTGACTCACAACATCAAGAATAAAAAATATTCGTATCTTTACATTTAAAAGGCAAAAAAAAAGCCACTTCAGAGACTGAAGCGGCTTTCTCATTTAACTTACTTAACTAAACACTTTCGTATTCAGCTTCAGCTAAGATCATGATCTTAGTGAGCAGAGATAGTCCAGTTAGTTGTATTAACAACATCAGTCAAGTAGATTTCACCGATTGAAGTACCAGTATCACCGAAAGACAAG
>JBFJZQ010000277.1:0-4510 GCA_041622015.1 Oleiphilaceae bacterium | reverse complement strand
GCCGCCGCGTGCCTCAGTATGTTTAATCAGTTTGGCTAGCGAATCATGGGCATAGCGTTGATTACCCACACCGGTCTCGATATCTAGGATATTACGAGTTTCCAGGTCTTTGTTACTTTCCATTAGAAGTTGGTTTGCGCTTAATAGGGCATTTTGCATATCAGACATTCGGTCTGCAGCAAACACTCGAGGTAGTAGTTGTTTAGACATTTCAGCTTTGAAAATAAAATCGTCTATGCCGCGATCAAAGGCTTCTTGTAAGGCGCCAGCGCCTTCTTTTGCCGTGAGTAAAATGACATAGGTGAAATGATTCTGCTGTTCATCCATTTGGCGGACTTTCTCGGTCAGCTCTAATCCGTCCATGCCGGGCATTAGCCAGTCGGCAATTAATACGCTAGCCTTTCGTTGGTCGAGTAGTTTTATGGCAGTTTGTGCATCATTAGCAATGCGAACATCACGATAACCTGATTTTGTGAGTGTTTTCGCAATGATGGTGCTGCTGAATTTTGTATCGTCGACCACGAGTATTGAAAGGTCTAAATTTGGCATATAAATTGGTCCTTATCTGAGTCTCATGCTCTAGAATATTACCCTTTGACGCGAATAATTAAACGCTAGAAATATAGTCGTTTGAGTGTGTCATTAGTAGAGTTATTTTGTAACGAGTATTCACGAAAGTGTTCGGCTTGTGAATTAAACGTTTGTTAAATATGAAACGCAGAGCATTTATTTATTTTTAGGTGAGACATTAGCGACAAATCTGACTTTTATGTTCAGGAATCGTTATAATGCGCCTCTTTATTGTTTGTACAAATTATTGCCTGTACATAAGTTATTTAATTCGAGAAGGAGTATAGCATGCCATCTTTTGATGCGGTCTCAGAACTTGACTTGCATGAGGTCACAAATGCAACGGATCAAGCAAAACGTGAACTAGGTAACCGTTGGGACTTTAAGAACGTCACAGCCGACATCAGTTTAGAAAAAGACAGAGTTGTTTTATCTGCAGAACATGATTTTCAAGTTGAGCAACTTGTCGACATTTTGCGCGCTTCATTTACAAAACGTGGCATAGATCCTCGCTCTTTGGGGGATTTTTCAGACTCTCGAACAGGAAAGCAAATAAAAAGAAGCTTTGAGGTTCGCCAAGGGATCGATATTGATACGGCTCGAAAAATAGTGAAGTTGGTGAAAGAGGCTAAACTTAAGGTTCAAGTCGCCATTCAGGGTGATAAAGTGCGCGTCACAGGGAAAAAGCGCGATGACCTTCAGGAAGTGATTCAGTTTTTAAAAACGGCTGAGTTAGATATCCCACTTCAATTTGACAATTTTAGAGATTAATTAGAGCTATTCTTGACTCATTATAAAAATAACACCCGACGCGAGCGTTGGCTCGAAGCCTTTAATATTTACCGGCAACCCCGCGTGGTTGCCATGTTATTTCTGGGCTTTTCTGCAGGTCTTCCTTTTCTTTTAGTCTTTTCTACGTTAACCGCCTGGCTCACAGAAGCCGGCGTGACACGAACAACTATCGGTTTCTTTAGCTGGATCGGCATCACCTATTCGATCAAAGTATTTTGGGCGCCGGTGGTGGATCAGGTAAAACTTCCTTTGCTGCATCGCTTGCTAGGCCAACGACGAAGCTGGATGTTATTAGCTCAAGTGGGTATTGCTTTGGGTTTGTTGTTAATGTCTTCAACAGATCCTTTGCATGAGCTTCAATTTTTAGCTTTCTGCGGGCTTTTGGTGGCCTTTTCTTCTGCGACACAAGACGTCAGTGTCGATGCCTATCGGATTGAAGCGGTTGTTGAGAAATATCAAGCTGCAATGGCAGCTACCTATGTTTTAGGTTATCGCTTGGCCTTATTGGTGGCTGGTGCCGGGGCGTTCTATATTGCTGAATACAGTTCTTGGCAATGGTGTTATATGGTCATGGCGTGCTTGATGCTGGTGGGGGTGGTCACAGTCTTGTTTGTGAAAGAGCCGGAGCGGCGTCGCGAAAGCGATGATGGAAACTTAGAAGAAAAAGTTGAAGCATTAATAGAGCCTGAAACAAAACAACATAGTAAATTTGTGCGAATCATTGGTCGTTTTTCCAGTGCGGTGGTTGGGCCATTTGTTGATTTTTTTCGACGCAATGGTTGGTATGCTTTGCTGATTTTACTTTTCATCAGTGTTTATCGAATTAGTGATATTACGATGGGCGTGATGGCGAATCCTTTCTATTTGGATATGGGTTTTTCGAAAATACAAATTGCCGATATTACCAAGGTTTTTGGCTTTTTTATGGTGATCGCGGGTTCTGCTCTGGGCGGTCTGTTTGTTGCGATATGGGGAGTTAGGCCGGTCTTAATCTTAGGGGCAGTACTCGTCGCTTCTACAAATTTGTTATTTGCAATGATGTCTGCGATGGCTAGTAAGTCATTAATTTTATTAGCATTTGTGGTAAGTGCAGATAATTTGAGTGGTGGTTTGGCAGGTGTGGCATTTATCGCTTATCTATCGGGGCTTACCAGTTCGGCTTATACCGCAACTCAATATGCTTTATTCAGTTCATTGATGACACTGCCCGGTAAGTTCATTGGCGGGTTTTCAGGTTGGATGGTCGATGTTAGTGGGTATGAATGGTTTTTTGTTGTGGCATCTATGATGGGAATTCCTGCCATTATATTGTCTGTGATTATTTTATTGCATGATAAAAAGGCGAAACCCGCCGAAAACCAAACGGTTAGTCCATTCCCGTAATTTAAAAACTATCCATGTAGGCTTAGAATTTTATTTGTCTCAAAAAGGGCGGGGTAAAGCAGGCAGTGATTAGATATAGCACTGGCGATTTATGATTATTTTTAAAAATTCATTTGCAGGGATGGGGGCGCAATAATGGTAACCTTGCACAAGATCACAGTGCATTTCTTGCAGTAAGGCCGCCATTTGATGATTCTCTACCCCTTCTGCAACCACCTGAATACCTAGCGCATGCACCATTTCGATAATGCCCCTAACCAAGGTTCTATCTTCTTGGGATATGAGAATTTCATCAATAAAACTTTTATCAATTTTAAGTATTTCAATGGGCAGCTTTCTTAAATAACTTAAAGAAGAGTGCCCGGTTCCAAAGTCATCGATAGCGGTCCTAATGCCCATCTTCTTCAGCTCGTTTAACGTTTGAACAGCTAAGTCTAGGTCATCCATGATCGCTGTTTCAGTGACTTCAAGTTCTAGCTTTGATGGATCGATGGAAAACTTGCCTAAAGACATCGCTAAGTCTTCTTGTAGTAGACCTCGATGAAAGTGTCGAGCGGAAATGTTGAGTGCTAAGACAAAGTCATCATCAAGTTCATTTTGCCAAAGCTGAAGATATTCACAGCATTTGTGAATAACCCATTGGCTAATAGGAATGATTTGCCCATTGTCTTCAGCAATAGGAATAAACTCTAGCGGGCTTCGGAATTTACCGTCATCTAGTCGCCATCTTATTAATGCTTCAGCACCTTTAATCGTTCGGCTTTCCAAACATATTTTAGGTTGGAAAAATAACTCAAACTGTTCTTTTTCGAGTGCAATATTTATTTGGTTTCTAAGTTTTAGTCGATAAGCAGGTTGGTTATTAAGTGCATCATCATAAATAACAAAGGTATTCTTGCCACGCTTTTTTGCCTGATACATGGCAATATCGGCATGGCTGATCAGTTTTTCAGCACTATTACCATGAATGGGTGATATTGAAATACCAATACTTGCGCTCATATAAATGGCTTCATCTGCAAGGTGAAATGGCAAACTGAACGAGTCAACAATTGCTTTAGCAAATTCTTGTGCAGCTTTTGAATTTTGTTGTTTTTCCATAACGGCAATAAACTCATCACCACCATGCCGAGAAAGCAAACTACCTTTAGGAAGAAGCGCTTCTAAGCGACTTGTGATTTCTTTAAGTAGCGCATCACCAACGCCATGTCCAAGCGAGTCATTGACATCTTTAAAACCATCTAGATCTATAAATAATACAACCGTTAAGAAAGAGTTGTTTTTAGTGCTTAATAAAGCTTCATTTAAACGAGTAGCGAGTAAACGTCTGTTGGGGAGTCCTGTTAATAAGTCATGATAAGCGCGATGTCTTGCTTCTTCTTCTTTTAGTTTTAATTCACTAATGTCTCTGAAGCTCCAAACCTGTCCGGTAATTTTATTCATTTTCTTTTGTGGATTTGAGTAAGCTTCGATAGTGCGACCAAAACGTGTTTTGAACTCACATATCGATCTGTAGCTCGGTTCAGAAAGAGATCTTAATATTTCGGATGAAAAGCTATTTGGCGGCGGAATTAATAAATCGGCTTCAATGAGTAGCTCGTCAAGAGTAGAAATTTCCTGTTCTTCTAGGTCGACATGAAACATGCGACTGAAATTTGGATTGCATAGGCGGATATTCCCTTCTAGGTCTAATACTAAAATAGCTTCATGGCTCGATGCTAGGCTTGCTTGGAGTAGTGAGTGCGATTCTTTAAGTGCAAGCTGG
>JBFJZQ010000276.1:0-4528 GCA_041622015.1 Oleiphilaceae bacterium | reverse complement strand
GTGTCATTAGTTTCTTCAGACCCCACCTTCCCTTTGAATTGAATGAGCAAAAAATCCAAAAGATCGCGAACTATGTGACAACCTTATCAAGCGCTATCAAGAATTCCCAAACTTACGACCAGCTTCAAAACTCATACAACAGAATTGATGCACTGCTCAAAGCAAGTTTAGAGCTGTATAAACTTAAAAGTACGACCGAAATCGCCGAGTTCACTGCCTCTCAATTAATTTGGGCACTTCCTGAAATCAGTTTGAGCATGATTTTTCAGACAAGTTTGGATGCAAACAAAATACATATTTCCCACAATATGCCTGAGAAAGAACAGACAGCATTCATTAAGAACTTTGATAGTGTACTGAGTGACGCCTCTCAGGATATCGAAGAGGATTTTATTGCTGGCTTAAACATACTCAGTAATAACAATGCCAAACCAGGCAATAGAAAAAAGGCATGGAAACTATTTTCAATACACTCCACTGAAAAGCTTATTTCGGGAAAAATAATTTTAAGGGGTGTTAATTTAAAAACTCAAAACGAGGGTGCATTTAGGTTATTTTTGTATCAGATCACTTCTGCTTTGGAAAACAGAATACTGGTGGACGAACTAGAAAATATAAAAAACTCATAAAAAACGGCATATTCAGTCATCCCAAATATGCCGTAAATACTCTGTTAAACAAGGCCTAAGCCTACTCTACTCTCTCATGTTTTCTTAAGTTAAGGAGAAAACTTAAGTACCAAAAACAAGAGAGCTACATTTAATCAAAACCAAACATCTACAACATGAATGATTTGATGAAGTTATTTGGTATATCGTGCTACAGCTCTCATTTAAGGATAATACATGGCTCTCTCGTCAACCATATTTAAAGCCCAACTAGATCTAAGTGACTTAAACCGTAATCATTATAATAGTTATAAATTAACCTTGGCTCGTCACCCTTCTGAAAATGATCAACGGATGATGCTGCGCTTATTAAGCTTTGCGCTATTTGCCGATGAGCAACTAACCTTTACGAAAGGAATATCAACTACTGAAGAACCCGATCTGTGGATTAAAAATTACAGTGGTGAAATTACGCAGTGGATAGAATTAGGCCAACCCGATGAACGAAGAATTCGCCAAGCCAACTCACTGGCGAAAGAGGTTATAATTGTTTCATACGGAGATCGAAGCCTTGCTACTTGGCAGAAGCAAATCGACGCCAGCATTAAACGTTTCCCCAAGCTGAAAATTTTTCATATCAGCGATGATGAATTAAAACAGCTAGCAACTTTAGCTGATAAAAATATGCAGCTACATTGTTCGATTCAAGATAATGACGTATTTATTGGTAACAATGCAGACAACCTGCAAATAAGCGTACAAGAAATAGCATAGAATTAAGCGTACACTCATACCAAAACTACATATTTCCCACTCATTTACTCCTCCGTATCTGCTAATTTACTCTTTAAAACTATAGAGTAAATTAGCAGACCCTATGTAAAAACCCCCTAAAATTGTGCACAAAGGTTAAATATCCACCTTTTTTTAATCTACCTATTGCAAATCAGCATATTTTTTGGCCTAATCAATTTAAGCGAACACATGTAAGCTGTAAATTTAAAAAGTACTTAGGAGGCCTTATGCCAAACACTGCAACAGACACCATTTTAAACACCAAGGAAGATTGGTTTTCGGCTTCTTGTACAAACATCCAACAAGAAACTGCTGATACCTTTAGCTACGAGTTTTCACCCATCAACACTCAGTTAAAAACATTTTCTGCAGGATCGCACCTGAATGTTCGGATGCCTGCAGGTAAGCATGGCGCGATGGTAACTCGAACGTATACCTTATCTTCTAGCCCTAAAACACTGCCTAAGTTCAAACTAACGGTGAAACAGGTAAAAGATGGCAATGTATCTAATTGGTTAGCTGAAAATCTTAAGCCTGGCATGAAATTAGAGTTTACGGCACCGACGGGGGACTTTGTTCTGCCTGAGCAAACCCCAGGTAGATTGTTGTTTATTGCTGCTGGAAGTGGCATTACACCGATGATGTCCATGCTTCGCTTCCTCTCTGAAACTGCCAATAAGAGTGAAATCGACTTTCTATATTATGCCCGTAGTCCTGAAGACATTATTTTTCGCGCAGAACTAGATGCCCTCTGCAAGAAAATGAAAGGACTTAAGCTGAACTATTGTGTCGAGACCAAAACACCTGAGTGGCTAGGATTAAGTGGCCGTATATGTAGCTCTCATTTAGAGCAATTCAAGAAACTCAACCAGCACGAAATTTATATGTGCGGCCCTGGGCCATTTATGGCAGCTGCGACAGCTGAACTTATTAAAGCTGGTGTGGCTGAGTATCAGATTCATAAAGAAGTGTTTGCTTTAGATTTAGGTGCGGTCAGTGTTCAAACTCAAGCAAAAGTGCAATTTAGTGGCGAAGAAACAGCTACGTTAGTCAGGAAAAAAACCCTGTTGGAAGAAGTAGAAGTACGCGGCCTGACATTAGCATCGGGATGTCGATCGGGAATTTGTAAAACCTGCCGCTGTAAGAAAGTCAGCGGTGAAACGGTCAACTTATTAAATGGACAGCGCTCAACTAAAGGTGATGAATACATTTTAGCCTGTGTCACACAAGCCGTGACGGACACCATCATCGAACTTTAAGCAGTATCCAATATCTGCTTCGACATTAGCGCCTTATTTAAACACTAGAATATAAAGGAATTTATCATGGAAACACTATCTAAATTAAACTTAAAACCTGGACAAAAGCCCGAATTAAGCGCCGAACAATTTAATGCACTTCAAGAAGAATTAGATGCACTACGAGCAGATATAGAAGCTCGAATTGGCCAGGAAGATATCAACCATATTGAAAATATAGTTCTCATCAAAGACCGCTTAGAATTGGCAGGCCGCTTATTAATTCACTTCAGCTTAGACCCCGTTAGTTGGAGCTTGGGCGTGATGAGCTTGAGCCTGTCACATATTTTGGAAAATATGGAAATAGGCCATAACATTATTCACGGCCAGTATGACTTTATGAACCACCCAACGCTAAACTCTCGTGACTACGAGTGGGATATTGTCGGTACTTCGAAGAACTGGAAGCGTGCACATAATTTCCACCACCACGCTTATACGAACATTATTGGTAAAGACACCGATTATGGCTTTGGTTTATTCCGTTTTGCAGAAGACGTCGAATGGAACCCGGTTCACTTACTTCAGCCCTTCATTATTCCTATGAGTGGTTTGTTGTTTGAATATTCTATTGCCTTATACGACTTGGAAATTCCACGCTATCTTTTACCGAAATCTTTACAGCAAGAAGCTAGTCGCGACCGAATGCCACTGAAGCAACTTAAATCTGAATTGTTAGAATTCATGAATAAGTCTAATAAGTTAGTACTTAAAGAGTTTGTTGCGCTGCCATTGTTAGCAGGCCCTTTAGCTGCAAAAGTAGCGTTAGGCAATGCCTCTGCTCGTGTGATACGTAATGTTTGGGCCTTTGCCGTAATCTATTGCGGACATTTACCAGAAGGTAATTACACCTTTACCCAAGAAGAGGCCGAAGCAGAAACCAAGGGTCAGTGGTATTTCAGACAAATCCTGGGTTCAGGTAACTTTACGGGCGGTTTATGGACGCATATTCTAAGCGGACATTTAAGTCACCAAATAGAGCATCACCTCTACCCTGACCTACCTGCCTGGAGATATCGAGAGCTTGGACCAAAAGTACAAGCTATTTGCGAGCGTTACGGCATTCCTTATCACACTGACACCTTGCCTAATCAGCTAAAAACGGTTGCTGTGAATGTAGTGAAATATGCTGTGCCGCCTACTGAAAAATTACCTACATGGCTCCAAAAAGGGCTAAAGAAGGGACAGCCATTGTTGTCAAAACTTCAGCGAAATGCACAACAAACTTTGAATAAACCTAAGCAAATCCTAGAGTCTGTCGTGCAACTTAGCGTTCCTTCAAGTAAGCCAAAAATGCAAACAGAGTTAGCAACTGCCGCTTAGTTGTTAAACGGACTTTGAGTAGTTTATAAATCTAAAAATACAGGCTGTAATATCAATACAGCCTGATCCTCTCTAAGCTAGTTCTAAATTTACCTGCCACAGATAAACCTTGCATGCATTATGAACAATTGATCTAAGTGATAACCATGTTTAATAGATACCATTATAAAGCGCAGGTGTTTAATTGACCCAACTTCGCATAAGATAGTTATGTTCAAGTAAACATGAATAACACAATTCTATTAAAGGAGGAGACAAGCCATGGTTAAACTATCTGAACTTAGTTGCGAGGCATGTCGAGCTGATGCGAGTAAACTTAATGATCAGGAAATAAGTGAACAACTTAAACAACTACCGGATTGGACAGTCGTTGAGGAAGATCATATTAATAAACTCAGAAAAGAATTTAAGTTTAAAAACTTTGTCGAAGCCTTGGATTTCACCAATTGCGTCGGTGCCTTAGCAGAAGAAAATGGGCATCACCCGGATATCCTTACCGAATGG
>JBFJZQ010000275.1:0-4556 GCA_041622015.1 Oleiphilaceae bacterium | reverse complement strand
GACATGCTGAAAGAAAATGATTGAAACGATAAACATATACGTCTGCAAGTGTATGACAGAATTTCGTGATGATGACACTAGTTGTCCAGGGTGCAACAAACCAACTCAGGGAATGACAATATTAGGTGGATACACAAAATCAATTAACACGCCAGATTCACATGCATGGTGGAATCAAGCTCATGATTACTATAAGTGTAAGATATGAAAGATATTAGCCCACACTGCATTGAAAGCGCATACGCGTGTATTGATGGTCAGTTTATAGATGAAATTGAGCATGTTTTAGAGGTGTTAAGGGAATTAGAAAACCCTGAAAAACATGAAATACGAATATTCTTCATGACTAAAAAAGAATTCAAAGAAAAGCAATTGGACATGGCCAGAAATGAATTATTAACAGGAAACGTGTTTTGATTACTATAAAAAACCTTAGCTTCCCACCATCAGTTAACCATTACTATGGCCACAGAGGAAAAGCCAAGTATATAAAGGCTGAGGGTAAACAGTATCGGGCTGAAGTTTACTATATTGCCAAATCAAAACGACTGAAGAAAATAGAGGGCAGGCTATCAATTCTAATCGAGATAAACCAAAAAGATAAAAGGCGTCGTGACTTGGATAACTGTGCAAAATGTTTGCTTGACAGCTTACAGCATGCTGGCGTGTACGATGATGACAGCCAGATAGATGAACTGATATTCAGAAGAACTTTCGGCGCAGATAAAAATCACTGCAACGTTAAAATCAAAAAGTATGCCGCATGATTTCATTTATAACAATCAAAATCAGGGACTTATACTACAAATTAATCGATTTTTGTATTATAATTGGAATGATGGTTGTTTTGGCTGTAATGATAATAACAAAGAAAGATGAAAATTAAATCATGACAGATAAAATCGAGATCGCACTAATAAAAAAATCACTGGATGATTTGTATAAGAATTCAATGTCTGAGCTTGATGTATTCAGGCTCGAAACAATTGCGTCAATTTTTTTAGAGAAGGCAACAGAGATTAGAGGGAAAATTGATGGACAGCAGAACGCGGAAAGCAATACAAATCAGGTTTGAAAGTTGGGGCGAATGGTACTGGCGAACTGTTCACGGCATTGGATACAGTGACAAGAGCACAGTAAGCCGGTTTCAAGACAGCGGGATAGGTGGCAACAAGGGAAACTGGAAGAAGTCATACATGCATACCCCGGCCACAAAGATCACATCAAAGCCAGTAATACCCGGATACAAAGCCAGCCAATTCAACAGCACAGTTCACCAATTCTTGCAAAGCCTGGAATCACTAGACTTGAAAGCAAGAGAGCAGCTATCAAAACTAGTCTATTGGACATTCGCTGCACATCACGCAGAAAGCAGACCTGGGCAGTTAACAGGACAAGAGCTACATAAAAAGTGCGGGGTAGGGGAAAGGCGTTACAGAGAGTTGAAAGCCAAACTATTTGAAATGTTTTATAGACAGGTAGGAATATAAATGCCATCCATGGCGGGGGAACTTAAACGTAAAGTTTAGCTAAATTGTTTAGGCAGTCAAGCGTAATCCCGTAATCAGTCAGTGTTTCAGATTCTAATTCAGCCAGTTTCACGATATCGGCCGGAGTGACACTTTTTAAAGAGTTATACCGCTTACGTTCAGCAATGATTTTCTCAACTCGCTCGCTTAACTGAGCAGTAGTATCATTGAAAAAGCCTGTTTTAATCGGCAGTGACTTGACTTGAGACTGAAAACCGCTACTATATCTATCAACATATACCTGATTTAAATCTTTCGCTTTTATCTCAGTGTATTGTTTCGTTCTGCGTTTTGAAAATAAGTTCTTCATGTTGTAATACTCCTAAATTTCACTTCCTGCCAGGGTAGTAGCTGGCAGGGTAGTGAGTTAAAAAGTCATTCAATATCCGTTCTGCCAACTAAGTAATCTATACTGACATTCAATGTATCGGCATACTGCCATAAAGTCTTTAATCTGGGATTGCCAATTAATCCACGCTCAAAGTCAATCGATTCCAGTTGTGAGATTCTTTTTTGCTGAGTACCAATTATCTTAGCTAACTGCATCTGAGATAGGTTCATAGCTAATCTGGCTTTTCTGATGTTGTTTTTCATTAGTAACCCATTTCTTCAAAAGTTTTAGCTAGGGTGGGGCATTTAATGTATTCAATGCTTACTCTGCCATCTCTATCAACTGATTCTAAATGCATGACAACAGTCATATCAGCATTAAGGTGATAGCTAAAGCAATTATCCTGAAGTACTTTAATGATCATTTGGCGCAGTTCAATAGGGTTTAGTTCATCGTCTAGCATTTCGGCTGTTTCTAAAGTATCTATTTCAATTAATTGGTAAGTCATGCTGTATCTCCTAAGTTGTTACAGTAAGTATACACTATAATGGATATCCGTCAAGAGTAATATTAATTAATTTCAATCTATTTATCTGTTAATCAACTATTGACAGAGTGCCGGAAATAGCGTATATAAGGGTAAAGTCCCATTGTTGACTAAATATGTCACAAGTGTGACAGATCAGGTTTATCCATGCGGTGGGAAATGTTAACTAAGTTACTGAATTTAAACTGAAATCAAAATGACAAGAAAACTCACACCAAAGCAAGAAATATTCATAAGTGAGTACATTAGTAATGGTTTTAATGCTACACAGGCCGCCAAGGATGCAGGTTATAGTCAAAAGACTGCTATGCAAATAGGTGAAGAAAACTTGAGAAAACCTGTGATAGCTGAACAAATAGACAAAAAGAAAGCTGAGATTGCTAAGAAAAACGAGCTAACAGCAGACGTTTTCCTTAAGAATCTTGAAGAAGCTCGACAAATGGCGAAGGATGAAAAGCAATTATCCGCACTAGTCAGAGCAATTGAACTTCAAGGCAAATACCTAAAACTGTTAACCGACAAAATAGAGCACTCAGGCGTTATTAAGACTGAGCCAGCCGAGATGTCAAATGACGAACTTGAGCAACAAATTAGAGCAATACAAGAAACTGTTAGCGCTGAAGAAAGAACAATTAAAGCGCGGTCAAGCTCAAGCAAATCTGATTCCGTTCACTAAGTACACCAAGCCAGACTTTGAAGAATCTGGCCATCACGCATTAATCGCAAGCAAATTAGAGGAAGTAGAGGCAAAGGTTCAGGCAGGTGAAGGCGCTAGATTGATGATCTTCTGCCCGCCAAGACATACAAAATCCGAACTTGCAAGTAGACGATTCCCGGCCTGGTGTTTAGGACGCAATCCAAATTGGCAAATAATCACAGCAACATATTCAGGTGACTTTGCTGCTGACTTTGGGCGGGATGTCAGAAATATTGTTGATAGTCCAGAATACAGCCGGATATTTCCTGACATTGGATTAAGACCTGACTCTAAAGCTGCTAACAGGTGGAACACGAACAAGGGCGGTATTTATGTCTCTGTTGGTGCTGGAGGCCCGCTAACAGGTCGTGGTGGTCACATCATATTGATTGATGACCCGTTCAAAGATTATCAGGAGGCCAATTCTGAAGCCACCAGGGAGGCTAGGTGGAAATGGTATCTAACGGTAGTCCGGACACGTTTAATGCCTGGTGCTGCGATTGTGTTAATTATGTGTATGACCGGTGACACACCAGTATTAATGGCTGATGGTAACGAAAAGCCGTTATCTGATATACGTATAGGGGACGAGGTAGCAACATATGATAATGGTAGATTATCTAAGTCTTTAGTAAGAAATCATAGAAGTAATGGATACGATAAAGTTTTCACGATTACCACTAAATCAGGTATAATTGTCAAAGCAAACGAGAGACATCCTTTTCTTGTTGATGACAATGGAGTACTTAAATGGGTAAGAGTGAAAAACTTAAATACAACACACCAAATCTTAATGGTCAATGGGGTAAGTGGAAAGGCAAGACCTGTATTGGAGAAGGCTGTACAGAGCCAGCTATATGCAGAGGATATTGTCAATCACACTACAACAAAAAGAAATGGGCTGATGGTCATCGTTCGCCGTCTGCTAATGCAAAATCGCGTCGTGACGCGCGCCTTAAACATCGTTATGGAATTAGCGCAAAAGAATATGACCTTCTTTTGGAAAACCAAAATGGTAAATGCGCCGTGTGCAAACAGTTGCCAGGGGAAAACGTTCGCGCACACTGGGGCGGGAAATTATGCGTTGACCACTGCCATGACACCGGAAAGGTTAGAGGGTTGCTCTGTAATGACTGCAACCTCGCAGTTGGATATGCAAAATCAGAAAAAACAGCGAGAGCAATTGCAAAATACTTCAGACTTCACAACTGATCAAATTGTTTCAATTGAACAAACTGGAGTAGAAGAAGTATTTGATATACAAGTTGATCGAACTGAAAATTTCATTGCTAATGGATTGGTTAGTCATAATACTAGATGGCATGACGATGACCTGGCAGGCAAACTGATTCAACAACAAGAGCAGGGGAGAGGGGATACATGGGAAGTGGTTTCATTGCCAGCACTGGCTGAAGATGAAGACCCATTAGGTAGAGAGCGCGGTGAACCATT
>JBFJZQ010000274.1:0-4564 GCA_041622015.1 Oleiphilaceae bacterium | reverse complement strand
GAAGGCGACGCTGCTGACATCACCACAACAGAATTTCGTGGCGGTGTTGCTATGAAAGAGCAAGCTAGCTTTCGTGCCTATAACAGTTATGAAGATAGTTTTAATGATTATGCGCAATTCTTAAGCACAAATGGCCGCTATCAAGATGCCTTAGCTCAAAGTGACCAGCCCAAAGCCTTTGCCAAGGAATTACAAAAAGCAGGTTATGCAACGGATCCTAATTATGCTGAAAAAATCGGCAGTATTGTTGATCGTTACTTTGATGGCTTGGGCGTTAGTGGATCAAAAGATAAAGAACAGGCTGTATTAACACCTGAACCAGGAACGGAGGGCTGATAGATGGGTGACTTAATTGGAATTGGCCTTTCAGGTTTAAGGTCGCATCAAACCGCTCTATCGGTCACGGGTAATAACGTTGCCAATACCAATACGCCAGGTTACAGCCGTCAAGAAGCCGTGTTTGTGGATAACCCTTCCTTATTAACGGGTGCGGGTTATTTAGGGCAAGGAGTCAATTTATCCACTATTCGACGGAATGCAGAAGAGTTCATTAATTCCCAAGTTCGTTCAGATACCACCGTGTACCAAGAAAGAAATATTTTTCTGAGTCAGGCTGAAAGTGTGGATAACCTGCTCGCGAGTACCTCGACGGGTTTAACGCCAGCGATGAGTGACTTTTTTAAAGCTTTTCAAGGGGCAGCAGATGACCCTACGTCTATTCCACAGCGCCAGTTATTATTAACCCAGTCAGAAGGTTTGGTCTCCCGTTTTAAGTCGCTCGACTCACGTTTAAATTCGCAGATGCGTACCATAGATTTTGAAATAGAAGCAGCGGTTTCCGAGATCAACAGCTTGTCTCAAAGTTTGGCACAATTGAATCAATCGATTGCGGTTGCTGTGGGCTCGGGGGGCGGAGATCAACCAAACGCACTGCTCGATGAGCGAGATGAAGCGCTCAGAAAGCTCTCTGAATTTGTTACGGTGTCCGTCTTTCCTGAGGGACAGTCCGGTAAATTAAATATTTTTATAGGCAATGGTCAACCCTTGGTCTTGGGGAATTCAGCTGCCAAAATGCAAGCGGTGGCGAGCCCAAAAGATTCAACCCAGAAAGAAATCGCTCTGCAAGTAAACGGTGTATCCAATATTATCAGTAACGAGATTTCGGGTGGGAAAATAGGCGGCTTATTAGACTTTCGGAATGACGATTTAACGGACGCTATTAATAGTATGGGGCGTGTTGCCTTAGTTCTAGCAGACACTGTCAATAAACAGCATTCCTTGGGTATGGATTTGGAAAGTAATTTGGGTGGGCAGTATTTTGTCGACGTAAATGATACTGATATTGCAAAAAGCCGAATTACCTCAAACAGCCTCAATGTGCCGCCTATTGATTATGAGTTGCAGGTAAATATCATCGATAGTTCGGAATTAACCACGAGCGATTATGAACTACGTTTTGAAGGCCCGAGTGATGATGACTTTACCATCGTCAGGTCGAGTGATGGCAAGACTGTGCTTAAATCCATTTTGCCAGGGATATTTCCAGCCAATGTAGAAGTAGACGGCTTTCAGGTTCAGTTTGATGCAGGGTCCTTTAAAGTAGGTGATCGCTTTACCATAAAGCCGACTAAGTCAGGAGCGAGAGACATTGATTTGGTAATCAATCGTGTAGAAGATATCGCGCTTGCATCGCCAATTCGAGCCAATGCGCATGAAGGGAATACTGGCAGTGGTACAGTAAGCCTTGGCAAAATGTTGGATGTGACGAATCCACAGACAAATCAGCCTTTACCGCATTTTGCTGTACCCGGACAATTAACGCCACCCCTGGAAATTGAATTTTTAACGGATACCGTTTACCAAGTGTTGGATGTCAGTGATCCTGTTAACCCTGTTCCATTGAGTCCGGCAATTAATAATCAGTTGTATCGTCCAGGCGTGACCAATACCTTGTTCTCAGCTGACCCCGGCGAGCTAAAACTTTCTGCATTAGGCAGTGATAGTTTTCAAGTACCTCTACCTTCTTTAAGTACTGGGACCTTAGTGAATGGCTTTGGTGCCCAAAATCTAAGCATCTTAAGTCGTGATAATTTAACCGGTGTTGTGAGTACGCAAACCTTGGCAATCGCAGCCAATAGCTCGGCAGAAACCATTGCAGCAAACTTGCAGAATGTTCAAGGGGTACAGGCAACGGCCTATACCCAAATACGTTTAGATAATTTTGTTGATAATGGCGACGCTTCGCCACTGGTGGTTGAAATAAATGGTGAAACCATCACCTTGCCTGCAAGCACCGTTGCCAGCCCTGATGCATTAGTCGATTTAATTAATGCCAATGCAAATTTAAAGAATATGAATATTTATGCGGTGAGTTCCGGGTCTGCATTGGAAATTCATGCAACGACCGGAAAGGATTTACAAATAGTTATTGGTGGCGTTGGGGATAGTGTCGATGTCAGCACCGTTGATCCCTATAGTGCGGGCGCCTTGGCTGTGAGCACGCAAACCGTGACCTCAGGTGAAGGGGTTGCCGTTGGTGGCGCAGTGGATGTGACTTTGTCCGATGGCGTTAGTCTAACGGCTGATGTCGATAGTGTATTCGAAAGAGCCCCTGTCGGAACCTCTAGCTATTTAGGTTTCCAGTTCGAGATTAAAGGCCAGCCTAAAGCAGGCGATAGTTTCACGATTTCTTATAACCAAGGCGGTATTTCAGATAACAGAAATGCGCTCGATCTTGCTTCACTAGAACGTAAAAGTACCATTGGTGGTGGCGTCATCTCTTATGGTGAAGCCTACTCTCAAATTATTGAAGAAGTCGGCACAGTCACCAATAGCGCACGATTAGATACCGATGCCGCCAAGGCGTTATTAGCGCAGTCTGAAAATAACCGTCAGTCGATTTCAGGGGTGAATCTCGATGAGGAGGCCGGGCGCTTGGTTCAATATCAAGCTGCCTATAATGCTTCTGCACAGGTGGTCTCTATCGCTCGGCAGTTATTTGATACCTTGTTGAATACCTTTAGATAACAATTGAAATGAATATGAGCTTAAAGAACCTTGGTTTTAGCAACATAAAGCGGTGTATTGCACCGAAGTGTAGGGAATTATGAGAATTTCAACCCAGCAATTATTTAATCGTGGATTAGAAGCTATCCAGGATGTCAATGTGCAGCAGCAAAAGACACAATTGCAACTTTCAACGGGCAAAAAAATACTCACTCCGGCTGATGACCCTGTCGCCTCTACGCGCATTCTTGAGCTAAATCAGGAGTTAGCCATTAACGCTCAGTTTCAATACAACGTTGAATTAGCAGAAGGCCATCTAAATCTACAAGACGATTTGCTAGGAGGTATCAGCTCTGTCGTGCAGAGGCTTCGTGAGTTGATGATTACCGCGGGTAACGGTGCCCTTAGTAAATCAGACTTATCGGCTATTTCAGCTGAAGTGAAAGAACGTATGGATCAATTAGCGGGTCTATTGAACTCACAGGATGCGAGTGGTGAATTTCTCTTCAGTGGCTTTCAAGGTGGCACCCAGCCTTTTCAGAAAAATATCTCGGGTGCTTATACCTACCAAGGAGATCAAGGTAAGCGATTTGTTCAGGTGGAGCCCAATGTCACGATTGCGACAACCCAAAACGGCAAAGAAATATTTCAGAATATTAAAGTAGATAAGAATACTTTTTATACGGCAGCAAACCCAAACAATCAGGCTGTGCCTCCCGCGAGCATTACGACTGGGCAAGTGGTTGACCAAGAGGTTTATGATGCTTTCTATCCCAATGATATGATCGTTAAATTTACTAGCTCAAATCAATATTCAGTGACGGATAAGTCTACCGGGCGGCAGATATTAACGAATCAGCCTTTTTCACCCAATTCCCCTATTTCTGTGAATGGTGTTCAGTTTGAGATCATTGGTGCGCCCGTCGCGGGTGATGCTTTTTTTGTTGAATCAACGGAGAAACAAGGTTTATTAACGACGGTTGAAAAGTTTGTTTATACCCTTGATAGCTTTAATCCTTCTATTGAGGGGCGAGCCATATTTGATGCAAATTTAGCGAGTTCAATTAAAAATTTGGATGGTGCCGAGACCTCGATATTAGAAACCCGAAGCCAGATTGGTGCGCGACTAAATACCATCGATACGACTGCTGAACAATTGAAGGACGTTGAAATACTCACGAAAGAAATTCTCAGTAAACTTGAATCTATAGATTATGCCGAAACGGTTAGCTTGTTATCCGTTCAACAATTCACCTTGGAGGCAGCGTATTCATCCTATTCTAGAATTACCTCGTTATCGTTATTTGACAGGCTCTAAAGATTAAAGATTTAGCCTGGCTATTTTTTAAGATAGTATCTTTTTTGCATTAGCAAAAAAATGAATATTCGAAAATGGGCATATGACACTATGCTTACTCAGTTATTTAAAGAATAGTTAAGACAAAAAGGATCTTTTCAGATGACAAGTATCTATGATTTTGAAGTGAATACCATTTCGGGAAAACAAGTGCCTTTATCAGACTATAAAGGCAAAGTCTTATTGATAGTGAATACCGCT
>JBFJZQ010000273.1:0-4570 GCA_041622015.1 Oleiphilaceae bacterium | reverse complement strand
TTTTGAATGAACATATTCATCCCAAGCAGCGCATTCAGTTTCTTTTATTTCTCTAACTTCAAACGACTCTAAAGTTTGTACACTTGAGACACTTTCTGAAAACAAATCTGGCAGGTTAGCTTCAGACACAGCAGATTTAGATACCGATTCCAAATGATAACCTTGCCCATTCTTAGCTTTTTTTTGCTCTTTTTTATGAAGACTAATTTGGCTAGAAACCTGTTTCATTTCTGAAATAAGCTCCTCTACGGGCTTGCCATCTCGCCTTGCTTCACCAATTCGACGAGATAAAATACCTTTCCTTTCTATTAAGTTTTCTAACACAACATCCCCAAAATTTGTTACCCACAAAACCAGCTAGCATCCATCTACTGCAGAGTATTAAAGATAGCCACGTTCTAACAGATATTTATAGATAATTTGAGCACATTCATCAGCACCCAATTTTCCGGCATCGATAACTAGCTCAGGCTCAATCGGCGTCTCGTAATCTGAATCAATGCCTGTAAAGTTTTTGATCATGCCTGCCCTAGCTTTTTGATATAAACCTTTCGGATCTCTCGTTTCACATACATCTAAAGATGTATTGATATGCACCTCGATAAACTCACCAGCAGGAAACAAAGTACGCACCATTTGGCGGTCCGATCTAAAGGGCGAAATAAACGCTGACAGCACAATCAGCCCGGCATCGACAAACAACTTACCTACCTCACCAATGCGTCGAATATTTTCTATTCTGTCTGCATCAGTAAAACCTAAATCTCGATTCAAACCGTGGCGAACATTATCGCCATCCAACAAATAAGTATGCTTATTATGCTCAAACAGCATGGCATCCAAGGCATTGGCAACTGTTGACTTACCTGCGCCGCTTAAACCGGTAAACCAGATCATACAAGGTTTCTGAGACTTTTGAGCAGAGCGTTTTTCTCGCTGAATACAGTGATCATGCCAACGGATGTTGTTTTCTTTATCATTCATAATTTTTCAACCATATTTATTAAAATATTCGCATTATTAAGATGCCAAATCACTTAATACGACACTTTCATCTACCCCAACAGCCCTAATACTGTCACTCACCGTAGTAAACGGAAAATCATCAATCATTCTCTCCAATCTAGGCAAGCAGCGCTTTAAATTCGTGTAATGACGGAAGCGAGAAAACAAACTTGCGCCTTCAACTCTCGGCTGTTCTGAATCGATTTCCCAAGGATGAAGGTAAAAAATTTGTGGTCGAGTCTGATTCAAACTCGCACGATTAAACAAGAATTTAGATAAAAAATAAGGATACTGCCTAAAATAACCACCACCCGCCGCAGGCACAGACAAGCTACCAATTTTCGCAGTCGTTAAGGGGAATTCGGTAATTTCAGCCCCCGAACTGGTAATAATTTTATAGGGCCGCTCAGGGCTGCCCGGCATACCATAGCGGTCATGTTTGATTGGAAAAATACTCGAGTCCCAGGTGAAGCCTAAGTCTGCCAATATATCTAAAGCCCATAATGATTTAGCTGTGATGGAATAACTCGCTGCGCGGTATCCTATAATCGCTTGCTGACCCTGCTCTTCCAGTATCTGTTTCGATTTATAAGTCTCTTCCCGAAACACTTCGGGGGTTTGCGAATAAACTAATTGATGACTATAACCATGCGACGCCAGCTCATGCCCTTGTGCAACGATCTTTTTAACAATGGCAGGGTAACGTTCTGCCACCCACCCCAAGACAAAAAAAGTCGCTTTAATATTTTTCATGTCAAATAATTCGAGCAGCACATCGGTATTGCGCTCTACACGACAAGGGTAGTTGTCCCAATTTTGGGTTTGTATTACATCGGCAAAGGCAGCCACATGAAAATAATCTTCAACATCCACTGTCATTGCGTGTTTGATCAACTTATTAGACAAGCCTTTCTCCTCAACTTCTTAAAATCATGCGCGAACGTTTAAAATTCAAGATTAGCACAAGTATATAAATACTTTGTTTTAGTGGTATTCTTCTACAAAAATAACTCGGCAAACTTGCAAGGCACAATGAATGAAACCGCTACTAAAAAGCCTCATGAACCTATTATGCATCATTCTTATTTCACCACTCATATTAATCAACCTAGCCATTAATAAACTTAGCCAAACTGATAGTTTATTTGTATCCAGCAGCCAACTATTAAGTTTGCTTCCCGGTAAAACTGGCCATTTTATCAGAAAGAATTTTTTCAGATTTATTATGAACTATTGTCACCCTGAATGCTTGATAGGCTTTGGAACACTATTTTCGCACCGAGAAACCGAGATTCATCAAGGCGTTTATATCGGGCCTCAATGCAACATTGGTAAAAGCCGCATAGAAAAAAACTGCCTACTCGGAAGTGGTGTACATATTCTAAGTGGCAAAGGCCAGCATAATTTTGAAGACCTCGACACGCCAATTCAAGAACAAGGCGGAAGCTTCACTAAAGTAAACATTGGTGAAGATACCTGGATAGGCAATGGCTCGCTAATCATGGCCAACATAGGTAAAAAATGTATCATCGGTGCAGGTTCCGTAGTCACCAAAGATATTCCAGACTTTAGTATTGTTGCAGGCAACCCTGCAAAAATAATCAAAAACCGACAATCTTAAGCCCCTGCACAAAACACTAAAAGTTTAGTTCGTAAAAGGCAAAGCGCTTTTGACACTAGGCGCAAAAATTTTTGCTTCAGAAAGTAATCGCTGCTTGGTCTCTTCCTTGTTGGAATCAATAAATGGAAGCGACAAAGCAATAAGGGCTCCACCGCCACTCCCTGCAAACATCACATCAAATGCCTGATAAATTTTAGCTTTAAAACGGCTAGCATAAGCCACACCATCCAACTGATACCAATATAAAACAAAGCGCCGCTGCCCCGAGGCCGACACTATCTCCAACAAGCTCACATCAAAGCCTTCAGCCAAGTGATAAGCAGATTCCGACTGACGCGACCAATGCAGTTTATCGAATAAGGCATTACTAGATGAAATTAATTCTTTACCTTCGGCATTTTGCGGATACCAAGCAATAACAACACTGGTTTGGTTGAATCGACTAAATTGTAGATACCCCTCTACAAGATCAGAATAACCACTCACTATAACATTCCAACCTTTACTCAAAGGCTTAACACGAAGCTCATGACTAAGCTTTTGACCATCAAACTGGGAAACAGGCAAAGCATTTGCAGGTGATATGCTAATTTTCCAAACAAAGGTCATCAATAATAAAAAGCCACAAACAACGATACTGGCCTTCGGCATTGCGTTATTCGTAATAGATTTCGCAGACTGCACACTCTCTAAAGGCTCTTCGCCTTCTTCAGGTTTTGATTTATCTCTAAACAGCTCACCGATTACCACTAAAAGAAACAATACAATGCCGAAAAATACCCAACCATAAACTAGATGATCAGCACCCGATGCATATTTCATATCCACAAAATGGCCAATCAAAACGATAGAAAACACCCTTAAAGCATTCGCTAGAATGGGCACAAGAATCGCCAGCAACATAAAGGCAAACTTTCGTTTAAAAGAGTGGTAACTAATATGGCTGTATACTGCCCCAAACACCAAGGAACCAATAAAAAAACGAATACCTGAACAAGCCTCAGCTACCACAAACTTACCGGCAGGAATTTCGATATAGAGGCCAGAGTTAAAACTTGGAACAGAGGTAAAATCCAGCAAAAAAATTGCCACATCGGCTGTTATTTTTTGCAATGTAGGGACGAGTTCCTCGCCTATGGGGATAGAAAAAAGCATAAAACACAAAGGAAACCAAATAACCCTGGCAATCTGATTCCCTAGCACAAGCCAAAGCATAAGTGGCAAAACAGTAAATGCAGAAATATGAGCAAAGACATCTATACCGCCCGCTTTACCCAAGACACCCAACAATAAAAATGAAAGAAGTAGCAGCAAAACCCAATAATTGGGCGTTGCCGATAACTCGGCTAATTTGGCTCGTTCGCACCAAATAAAATATAAAGCACCCGGAATAATAAAAAAGCCATGAGAAAATATTTCTGAGACATACCAAATACGCGCAGCAGAAAAGATTGCTTCGTAAAAAATCACCAACCAAATAATAAAGAGCCCCAGCAGACTAAGCATAAGGGGTGACTTAAAATTGATAGATTCAAGGCTTTCTTTTACTGACAACATCAAAAATACGACTCTTAATTATTATTTTAATCCAAAGAAATACACGAGTTACATCAAGTGCGTTTCGATACTTCGACGAGCTCAGTACAGGTACTTCGACGGGCTCAGTACAGGCCAAGCTCAACGAGCGGTATGTTCCCGTTCCCTGAGCCCCACATTTCGCTCCCTGAGCCCCGTCGAAGGGTGCTCTGTTTGAACTCCCAGTTACATCAATACGTTTCGACTCACTCAACGCACGAACCTTTCCCGTTCCCTGAGCCCCGTCGAAGGGTGCTCTGGTTGAACTCCCAGTTACATCAATACGTTTCGACTAGCTCAACGCGCGAACCTTTCCCGTTCCCTGAGCCCCGTCGAAGGGTGCTCTGGTTGAACTCCCAGTTACATCAA
>JBFJZQ010000272.1:0-4584 GCA_041622015.1 Oleiphilaceae bacterium | reverse complement strand
TCCTGGTTTTTAGCAGGAAGCTTCGGCATATATTTATCCCGAATTAACTTCTCGATTTCAGCTGCTTTTTCAGGATGTTCTGATAAGAAATTTGCAGCATTTGCTTTACCTTGACCAATTTTTTCGCCGTTATAGCTGTACCAAGCGCCCGCTTTATCAACGATGCCGTCTTTAACACCAAGCTCAATAATTTCGCCCATATGGTAAATACCAGAACCGTATAGAATCTGGAATTCTGCCTGTTTAAAAGGTGGCGCCACTTTATTCTTAACAACTTTAACGCGAGTTTCGTTACCTATTACTTCGTCACCTTGTTTAACCGAGCCCGTTCTACGAATATCTAAACGAACTGATGCATAAAATTTAAGTGCATTACCGCCGGTTGTGGTTTCAGGGTTGCCAAACATCACGCCTATTTTCATGCGTATTTGGTTGATAAAAATACATAAGCAGTTGGCATTTTTGATGTTACCAGTAATTTTTCGTAATGCTTGCGACATTAGGCGCGCCTGCAAACCCATGTGACTATCACCCATGTCACCTTCAATTTCTGCTCGAGGAGTTAATGCGGCGACAGAGTCAACAATGAGTACATCAACTGCGCCTGAACGAATTAGCATATCTGTAATTTCTAATGCTTGTTCACCCGTATCCGGCTGAGAAACAAGAAGGTCATCGACATTAACACCCAGCTTTTCAGCGTAGATTGGGTCAAGTGCATGTTCTGCATCCACAAACGCGCATGTTTTACCTTGTTTTTGAGCTTCGGCGATTACTTGCAGCGTCAATGTCGTTTTGCCTGAGCTTTCTGGACCATATATTTCAACAATACGACCATACGGAAGACCACCGATACCCAGTGCGATATCTAAACCCAATGAACCTGTTGAAACAGCTGGCATTGCCTCTCTTGGATGGTCGCCCATTTTCATCACGGCGCCTTTACCGAATTGTCGTTCAATTTGTGAAAGTGCTGCGCTTAGTGCTTTTTTCTTGTTGTCATCCATTAGGAGTCTCCAAAGTTACTGCTTAAAAAATACTGTATAGATAGTCAGTATTATGTGCAGAACAAACGAATCTGTCCAATATTTTTTTAAGTTTTTTTAGGAATCTTTGAAAAAAGGAAAATTGGTAATAGCTGTTAAGCCGTCTACTATTAATAAGTTGAATTTATCTCATTCTGTTATTAAAACTATAAAAGTTGGATGCTGCCCTTTCTATGCTCAACCCAATAGAATATTTCATTCGTTTTTTCTGGCCCAGAAAAGAACCTTTAGATAAAGAACTAATCACACGTTACAGAGTGGTACTTTATTTCAACTGCTTGGGTATTTTAGTTTTGTTATACAGCGTGGTGAAATGGGGCAAACTTGACTTCCCTCCTTTGGTAATCACTGCTATGGCGGGTATATTTATACAGTTAATCTCAACCACTGCCGTTAGATTTAATGCCTCCCCGATCATAGCGGCAAATATTGCACTCTTTGGTATGTACCCTCACGGAATGAATATGATTTTCTCGTTAGGGGGCATGGATTCTGCACATATTTTTTGGATGCCGGCACTTGTTTGCATTGCTTACTTATTAGCAAATCGCTTATCTGGCATGCTTTGGTTTCTACTTGCTTTTTGTTCGGTATTTTTAATTATTTACGCTGACCGTTCAGGCCTAGAAATTAGCCCTTATGACTTTCCTTTTACGGCCGAGCAAAAAAAGCTTGATACTTATTCTGGCTATTTACTCCCCATGATAATGATTTGGCTTGCACAGAATTATTCATTCAAAATTAGGCAAGAGTCTCTTGATGAGGCGCTTCAAGCGAAACAGCATACAGAAAGATTAGCGGAGTCATCTAAAAACTCTGCAGACAGATTAAGTGAAATTTTAGATGAAGCAAAACAAACCTGCTCGTTGTTAGCTCGCTCAACGTCTTCCTTAGTGGAAAATATTAAAGATATGAGTACCAATAGTTTTTCTATAAAAAATGGGGCGAGCCTTCAGGTTGATGCTGCACAAGAGATTACCGAGACAGTAGGCAATACTAAAAATACCCTCTCTGAAACGTTTCAGATAGTAAACAACATGGAAGTAGTAACACGTCAAACTGTTAATAATGTAACAACCACTGCTGACTCGATGACAAAGACAACTCAAAGCATGGATAAAATAAAAGTTAGTTTTTCCAAAATTGAGGATGTTATTCAAGTTATTTCAGGCATCGTGAGTCAAACAAATTTATTGGCTTTAAATGCGACGATTGAAGCTGCACGTGCAGGCGATAGAGGTCGTGGTTTCGCAGTTGTCGCAGATGAGATAAGAACGCTTTCTATTCGTTGTGACGAGTCAGCACAAGAAATTGCAGATGTAATTAAAAAAGGCTCTGTGGATATTGATGAAGGTGTTGATTTAGTGATGCGCTCTGCGAGTGTTCTAGAAAATACCGCTGAATCTGTGAACGATGTATCGCAACAGATACATAACGTATCGATGGTAATTAATAAGCTAAATGAAAACATGAGTGGCGTATCTGAAGCGACTGATAATGTGAATAAGATCAGCTTGGGCAATGCGGAATCGGTAGAGCAGCTTTTGGAGTCAACTCGAAATCTAAGCAAAATCACTCAACTTTTAAGTGAGGACTCAATCAAATTACAAGAAGTTGTTAACAAGTAAATCTGGCCTGACACTTTTACTGTATTAAAGTAGTGAGTGTCAGGTCAGGTAACTAAGGAAGGGGTGCTTACATATCCTTTTGTTGTTCTCTAGTTATTTTTGGTTTACCTGCGGCAGTCGCTTCACTTTGATAAATAACAAATTCATCCATATCAACGTCGTTATTGTCATTTAAATCAATCTCGATAAATGTACCTACTAGTTTAGGGTTTGCGTCGACCTCAGATCTGGTGAGTAAGCCGTTTCCATCTTGATCCATTGCTTTAAAGTCTTTTTGTAATTTCTCAACATGTGACAATTTTTCTTTATTCATATCACCGGCAAAAGAAACCGAACTGAAAATCACTAGCAATGCTGTTGTAGCGGTTCGAAGCATCATATTTATATCCTCTTATTGTTTTATATTGTGTTTCGAGTAGGTTAAATGAAGTCTCTGTCTAGCCTCTCGACGGGTTACATCAACTCGGTTAATTTGCATATATAGTGCTTTTAATCCTTAGCCCATAATGAATTATTGGAAAAGACCTGAATGCAAATACCTGAAACCTGCTATTAGTAATGCGAGCTCTTGGCCACTAATTAGAAATTTCATATTTTACAGTAACTTATAATTAAATTATTTGATCAAGGCTGCTTATAAGCTCCTTAAATGTCGCAAAAAAGCGACAATAATTAAACTTAATAAATAATTGCTATAAATAACAATAGCTTACCTGTCGTTATTTTGCGACAAGGTGACAATCAGAAGATTGCATGTTACTAATTAGTCTCAACAATTAGCTGAGACAGTTCTGAAAAATAAATACTTGCATATCTTATACGAAATAAACTTTAGGGAAACGTCAGGATGCCCTCACTCTTTTTTAAGCCTCGCTCCTTATTACAGTTAGTGATTGTATCGTTTGTTTTGGTACTTGCGCCTCTGGGGGCATTATTAGTTAATGCCATACAAGCGCTAGACGGTGTTTCGATGAAAAGTAGAATTGCAACCTTGGAGATAGTGTCACTTGCCAAGTTAAGTCAAAGTTTACCTGAAATCGTTTTAGACATGGAGCATGCAGCCAGGCAGTTTCAGGTCTTGGGTGTGCCTAAATTAAAAGGGATATATCGATTAGCCGGAAGACGTTTTTCAAGAGCGCTCGATGCGCTTTGTAAGCGTGATCTGACCGCACAATTAACAAGTAAGTGTATAGAGCTTGATTCAAAGGCAACATCCTTAATTGAAACGCTTAATGGCGTGCGTTTTGATTCTATTCAATTTGAAAATAACTTAGTCGAATTTGAAGTCATTACTAAACAGACGCAAGAGTTTGTGCAGCACATACAAAATTTTATAGCTCTTCGTTCCGAACAATTAGCACGAGATGCTGAAGCGGTTAAGTCAAACTTGTTATGGCAAAGCGTTAGTCTTGTCCCTCTAAGCATTATATTAAGTATTTTATTTACATTTTTGATCATTCGACCAATACAAAGACTTGAAAAAATAATATTACAACTAGGTTCAGGAGAATCTCTTTCTAAATTTCATGTAAACGGACCTAAAGAATTAAATAATTTAGGTGAAAAACTAAACTGGCTACAGGCCAGACTGCAAACGCTTGAATTAGAAAAACTTAGCTTTATAAGACAGATGTCTCATGAGTTAAAGACACCACTTGCGAGCATACGTGAAGGTTCGGATTTACTTGAAGAAGAGAGCTTTGGTTCGTTAACCAAAGCACAGCGGGAAATTGTAATTATTCTTCAAGAAAAAGCCATCCAACTGCAACGGATTATTGAAAACTTGCTCGACTTCAATGCGCTAAAGTATAAACAAAAGCTACATACCACTGGGTTTGACATTAGCAAACTAATTGATGAAATAGTGAATGAATATCGCTTAGATCTTCAAAAAGCGAATATATACTACT
>JBFJZQ010000271.1:0-4608 GCA_041622015.1 Oleiphilaceae bacterium | reverse complement strand
GAATATCTTTTTAGACAGATTAGAATTATATTTCTGAAGCTTTTTGCAACGCCAAGCCAAGCCATCCTTTCCTTCCAGCAAGCGAATGTGGTTCAACGCACGAAACTCAATCTCTTTACGCTTTGCCAACAACTGATGTAAATGAGGACGCTTGAAGAAATGTTTGCGAAAGGGAGAAAATGCAAAAATGGCTGATAAAAAACCTAAGCCACAAGATACCCCTGCGATACCTGGCGAGATAAAACCTAACAAGCCAAAAAAGAAAATACTCCCAAAAATTGTACACACTGTAAGCCAGTAATCCCGATCTCTTCGGGCTGCCGACACTAATGAATTTTCCGGGTAATCATCCATTGCCAGAAAATTATAATTAAACCCCATAACCGGCTCACAGCCAGCTAATAATATCTTCTTCCTGTGTTGCTGAAGTTTTAGCTCATCTTGTTCTTGCTTTTTTTCCGCAGAAGATTTTGGTAAGCGCGCTTTTTGACGACGATCTAACTGACGTCGCTCCTCTTCTGATACTATTTTTTTGTCATCATTATCTCGACGATCGATTGTCTTGCGTCTGCCAGACGAAACCGAAGGCGATTTAGAGTCAACAGCGTCCTTCGAATTTGATATACGCTTATCGACATCTTTCAGAAGATCATCTATATTTTTTTTGCTTGACGACTTATCGTCGTAATTGACTCTAGATGTCTGATTTGCAGGCAAAATTACAATCCTTTTTAATAAACGGCATATCTTCTATATCGGAAAAAAACAGCATTCCTTTAATCAATTAAGCCATGTAAATTAGTTAAAATACAATAAAAAGGACTTTTAAAGGAATTTAAATTAACATCTCGAAACTTAACAGCGAAACGAGATGAGTATGTTTACAGGTATTGTCCAAGGCCAAGCCACACTAGTACTAAAAAAAGGTAATAATCAACTCAGCACCTTTACATTTGAATTTCCAGATAGCGCTTTGAATAAAGTACAAATAGGCGCCAGCATTGCCATCAACGGTACCTGCTTAACGGTTACTTCATTTGATTTAGCAAAAAACACAGCCTGTTTTGATGCGATCGAAGAAACACTTCGTTTAACGAATTTAGGTGGACTAGAAACAGGGCAAGCAGTCAATTTCGAGAGAGCTGCAAAATTTGGAGATGAAATTGGCGGGCACTTGATGTCTGGTCATATTCACTGCGCAGTAAAAGTCATCAGACTAGAAAAAACAGAGAAAAATTGTAGCTTATTTTTCGAACTCAACGACACTATCCGACCGTATATTCTTAACAAAGGATTTGTAGGTCTAAATGGTTGCAGCTTAACTATTGGCGAAGTGACAACAGACTTTTTTAATGTTCATCTGATTCCCGAAACGCTTAAAATCACCACTTTCGGAAATTTAGAAATTGGGCAGAACGTTAATTTAGAGCTGGATAGTCAAACACAAGCTATTGTCGACACGGTTGAGAAAATATTGGCAGCCAAAACAAACATTCAAAAAAGCCTCTAATAATTATCAATTATAGAGGCTTAATCTTTTTGACTTAAAGTTTGAATTTAGTGAGCAGAAATCACCAAAGAAGTATCCGTAATATGGAAATCAGTAAAATATACCTGACCAATACTCTGTCCGGTATCACCAAAAGAAATATGCGGTAAATCCCAATCCCAGCTTATATTTATGTCGTATACTGCCTGGCCATCAACATATTGAGTAGTTTCATTGGGCCCAAGGTACTGAATTTGATTAAGAATATCAGTCGCAGCGCCAATTTTTGACTTAACACTAGCAAAGCCAAAACTACCTAAAGTGTCTTTACCACGTTCATTATGTATGCGCATATCTCTTAAGGTTAAACCTGGATTTGTTACAGATCTTGGAATGACACGATTCAAGGCGTTGCTTGTATTATCGACATCCAAGTCTTCGACACGGAACTTCAAATCAATCTCTATGTACGAGTCACCAAGGCGAATATTATTTGGTTTTCCTGTGGTCACACCCGTTTCAGTAAAGCCATTACCATTATTGCGTATAACAATATCTAAATATCCTAAATAGGCTTCTACAGAAAAGTTCCGTGTAATACTTGTCTCCACTAACTTATCGGAGCTTCGAATACCGAAATCGCCTTGCTGTAAGTGAAAATCAACTGCATTTTTTACAGCTTGAAGATTAGCAGCTCGATCAGCCGCATCTGAAGGGGCCGGTACCGTAAAATCTATCCCAAAATCCTGCGAGGTGACATGAATAACTAAATCACCATCATTAAATTGCTTACCATATTTGCCATTGCCATCGTTATATTCTGCCATCGCCCAAGCTATATCAGCTTCACTTGCATCAAGATAACCATTAGCTGCCAAAAAGGCTAAATCAGAAAAGCCGGATGCTAAAGTTTCAGTACCATCAGTGAAATCAATAGTGGCACGAATATTATCCATTAGACCGCCACCAATTCCCGATAAAGAATAGTCTTTCCAATATAATGAACCTTCATCGACATACTCGACTTCAGCAATGGTTGTACGCGTCTCAATATCTATTGTTAAACCAGATTGACCTGTCACTTGTGCCAGCGAAGATTCAGACAAAACAACCAATTCTGCCTGAGAATAAGTCGCAGCAAGACTAATAAAAAGACTCACAACAAGCGTCTTTTTGAATAATGAAGTGATCTGTAGCGAATTTCGCGAAAACATGATCTATGCCTTTGAACAAGTTTATAACCTTCAAATCGCCAGAAACCAAACGAGCCAAAAGAAGAGCTGAATTTATATTTGTTCACAAATTATCACATAAGATTACATTCACCAAACGACATCTGCTGAAAAAGTGACCAGTAGTCAAAGCATCATCAACAAGTGTGATGAAGTTCAAACTTTAGTATGTTTATACTAATTTTTATGGCTACTATGGCCCTATTGAAACGAGATTGTTGTTTCTTCAGGTTTTATCGCTAGCGAAAGCTAGAGTAGACTCGCCCTTGCATTGCAAGGGCTTTTTTTTGCTCGTAGTTTAGAGAGTTTATTATCTAAATGCTTTGTAGACCCTGAATTTACTAGTCTCCGCTAATACATCACAGCGCCCAAATGTTCTTTCAATAATAGCGGCATACTTTAAGAAGTTATTTGCCACCAGCAATAATGGTGCGTATCTAGCCATTTTATCTTTAGCTTTCTGAATCAAGTATTCAGTAGTTTGGTATTCTGTCGATATACCGCTATGAAAAGGCGGATTTGTAACAACGCCATTCACCCTACCCTGCACATCGTCCCAACCATCACTTGGGTATATTTTCGCTTCAATTCCGTTTAACTGAGTTGTTCTCTCCGCACACAAAAGCGCTAACAAATTGATATCGACCATTTCAAGTTGAATATCAGGATTTAGCTTTTTGGTATAGCTACCAAGTACGCCACAGCCACAGCCAAAGTCGAGTATTCTACCTTCTAGCTTGGTAAACATATTTTCCATTAAAAGCGCCGTGCCTGCGTCAAGTTCAGCAAAGCTAAATACACCCGGAATTGCAGCAACTTTTAGTTCGATATTATTAAACGTGATATCGATGGTCTTGATCCAAGAATCGATACTAAACGCCTTAGCTTTTTCTTCTAAACTTACGTGCCACAACTGGCAGTGCTTGGCAGAATCTAGCTTGCTCGCATCAGCCCCGTAGTCATTCAGACGTTTAGATGCGCTGGCAATACCGCCTTTCTTTTCGCCGACCAAATATATATCTGCTCCCACTTCGAGCATTGGTGCTATATATGCCAAGACTAAATCCAATTCACCCTTCGATTTAGGTAGAAACACAACAGCAGCATCATGAAGCGAATTTGGCTGATAAGATAAAGAGTATTCAATTTTATCTTCTAGTTCATTCTTATGAGAAAGGAAGACTCGGTAATCTAAAGTTAGCACTTTCGTGGGTGTCAAAAAGTCTAAATCATCATTGGCTGGCGGATTCATAATCAATAAATTCTGATATTCAGAAAACTGCTGGGCGTTACGTTCAAGTACTTGGGTGGATAATTGCATTAATTACTTCTCTTTTTCTGTTTCTTTTTGAAAGGGCATAAGTTCTGTTTTATTGTCTATCGAACTATAATAAAAACGTAAATTTGTATAATAACGGGTCGCTAATATTTTATTTTCAGGCACTTCAAACCGGGCTACCGCCCTAATAGCATCTATAACAGAAGCATCCAGCGCAGGATGCCCGCTTGCCCTATAAATATAAACATCTTGAAGATAACCATTTTCATCTAACTCTAATTTAACAGTTCCTCTATAAATATGCTGCCCTTTATAAGGGTTATTCCATAAAGCTAAAACCTGCTTATTCATTCTATCTAAAAATGCATTCGCTAATTTTAACTCTTTACTTTCTAACTCACTAAAAGGCTGTTCAACAACAACCTCACTCATTTCCTCATCGCCAAGTAGAGCAACATTACCTGGCTCATATATAACATCATCTACTACTATTTCAGACTGAGATAACTCTTCTCCTTGTTGCTCCATAATACCCGAAAAATAGTCATAATAGTCAGGCTTTATACTCGACGCTTTTTCTTTAGAGAGCCCCTCGTAGTCTACCTCAT
>JBFJZQ010000270.1:0-4611 GCA_041622015.1 Oleiphilaceae bacterium | reverse complement strand
GGCCATCTATCATAGACTTTGTGCATTCCTGATTTATCGATTCTTTCAAGTGTTTGTAAATCAAGCATTTGATAAAATCATAAAAGCTTGCCATATAATGATTAGCTGATTTTGAAAAGAAACTATTCATTTCGTACCTTCTTAGCGCTATTACTACTTTGTATTTTTAGCCAAGGCTATGCTGAAAATATAGAAATTTCTATTTCCAATAAATCTGCTGTTCAATCGCGTTTTGAGTTCATTGAAGATAGTGCAGGAACCTTAACAATAAGTGACCTGATCACCCTGCCCAAGAATAACTGGCAAACAGAAGCCTCAGGCAGTGCTAATTTTGGGATAACAAGAGCACCCTATTGGCTCCGGTTTAGCCTGAGAAACACAACTGACTCAAGCCTCCACTTGATTACAGTGCTGGATTACCCACAATTAGACGATGTTATTTTTTACGAATTTTCTGAAACACAAAAACTCAGAGCATTAGCAACAGGCGATACACGCCCATTTTATCCTAGAGATGTTGACCACCCAATTATGTCTTTTAGGGTTACCCTTGAACCTGAACAAGTGAAAACGATTTACATACGTGTTCAGACTGAAGGTTCAATGATACTTCCTCTTAAAGTTTGGCATGAAAATGAATTTTTCGCCGAAGCATTTAAAGAGCAAAAACTGCACTTTTTTTACTATGGCTGCTTAACCGTTATCATCCTGATCAACTTTGCCGTCTTTCTCACCTTACGGGAAAAGTTATATCTTTATTATGCGATTGCAATAACAGGTTACTTACTCTTTTTTACATCGATATCTGGTTTCAGTTTCCAGCATTTATACCCTCAATACCCGGCTTTACATGGGCGAGCTTTATTAATATCTATGCCCTTACTCGCTTTATTTTCGGTCATGTTTTGTAGAGAGTTTCTTCAAACCAAACGTCACAGCCCTAAGTTAGACTTGTGCCTTAAAGCGATGATGTATTTTGAAGTTTTCAATTTCTTTTCGTCGCTGTTTTTCAGTTACAACACCGCTATCATGATTTCAGCAATTTCAGCGTTCTTCTTTTTCACTATTTTATTTGTCTCTGGGCCAATTTCTTGGGTAGCCGGCATGCGAGCGGGTATATTTTTCACTGTTGCCTGGACCCCCCTCACGATAGGCGTTCTAGCCACGGCAGGCCGGTCTTTAGGCTTTTTCCCCGAGAATTTTTTAACTCAATATGCCATGCAAATAGGCTCAGGTCTTGAAGCGTTCATTCTGACTCTGGCGCTTGCTGACAGACTTTACTATGAGCGCGAACATAAAATTACAGCACAAGCAGACAGTTTACGAAAAGAAAAGGCACGCCACGAAGCACAACAACAATTAGCCGACGCCATGGTCCTTGATCCGAATACCCGCTTACCCAATCGAAACCGGTTTGAATGGATGGTTAACCAACAAATAAAACAACATCCGAAAGGTCGTTATTATATTGGTGTTGCGCGCATTACACGCTTAGACGAAATTAATCGGACATTAGGTCTAACGCGCAGTGAACGACTTCTAAAGCATATCGCAGGTCAAATGTCCTCGATGGCGAGCCAGCTTTCGGGTGTTCACAAAGTAGCTGATGCCTCAGGACGAGAAGAGTGTGTCTTTCAACTCTCGGGCGACTGTTTTGGTATTATGGTGAACCCTGACTCAGATAAAGATAACTTTAAAGGTCTTGAAGTTACCTTAAGAAAGTTATGTGAACCAATCACTTTGGACAACTTAGCCATCGATCTTCATCCTAAATTTGGTGTGGCAAGTTATCCGCAGCATGGCGATAACGCGGCACTGTTAATTCGTAATGCCCACGTAGGGATGGAAATTACCCCCCATGCTTTGCAGGAAGTCGGTTTTTATTCTCAGGATTTTGATATCTACAGTGAAAGCCGCCTAACCTTAATGTCAGATCTTCGCGAAGCCTTACTTCAGAACCAGACAGAATTATTCTATCAACCTAAAGTCAGCCTTGTCACAGGTGAAATTGTCGGTCTGGAGGCTTTAATACGTTGGCATCATCCGCAGCGTGGCTGGGTATATCCGAATGAATTTATTCCTTTGGCAGAAGAAACCGGTTTAATAACCCTTCTCACCAAGTGGGCCTTCCAACAAGGCATCAAAGACTTATCAACGCTGTTAAAAGATTATCCAGGTTTGGGTGTCTCTATCAATATCTCAGCCGGTGACCTGATTTACGGCGACCTGAATAAGCTTATCCAAACTACGCTGAATGAATACCAAATAGACCCGCAATATTTGACCGTTGAATTAACAGAAACCGCTGCAATGGAAGACCCAAAGACAAGCCTGGTGACCCTCAATAATTTATCTGAAACCGGTTTAGCAATTTCTATTGATGACTTTGGCAGTGGCTATTCCTCACTTTCGTATCTAAAACAATTACCTGCGACTGAAATTAAATTAGACCGTTCTTTATTGATTGATGTGTGCACCAGTGAAAGTTCAAAGGTCATTGTTGAAACGGCAATAAATATGGCACATGGGCTGGGTTATAAATTAGTTGCTGAAGGCATCGAGGATGAAGAAAGTGCGCGTTTACTTAAAGAAATGGGTTGCGATATGCTTCAAGGCTACTGGCTTTGCCACCCTCTTCCAATGATCAAATTACAGCCGTGGCTGAAAAGTTATCGATCTATTTTCTAGCAAGCCCTAGAATTCAGAAACCCCGCTCAGTTAAAACCCCTAGATTTCTAACAAAAATGTAATTCTGAGATATGTAATAGACCTATTGCAAAAGCTGACCATCTCATTAACAGTACGCATAGTTTAAAGACTCTATTTCGCACTTCGCTTACTTTATTTAATGTCCTATCACGGAGCTACACCATGACAAAATCTTCTACTTTTAATATTTATCGTAATTTTATAATGAGCTTTGCCGCTCTAATGATGCTTCTAACTTCAGGTTGTGCATCCATAGGCAAAGACTTTCCAGTGCATGACGTAGCGCAAATACAAATAGGCAAAACGACTCAAAAACAAATAAGTGAAATGTTTGGTTCACCCTGGCGAACAGGCTTAGAAAGCGGCCAGAAAACCTGGACATACGGAAGTTACAGCTATGGCCTATTTCAAGACAAAAATGCCAAAGACTTGGTCGTGAGATTTGATGAACGAAATGTTGTTGCTTCTTATACTTTTAGTACAACTGATCATGGTGAATAAATTTAATTATATCGATTCAGAGTCAACTTTTCAGTTTCAAAGCTTAGTTTTTGAATTAATCTCACGCGAGGCTTGATCTAAAAGTCTGCAGGTGGGCGCTCTATAGGCCAATACAATTCAGAATAATTTAGCCAAATTGTCAACTTGATCAATGAAAGTGTTGGTTAGCGTTCATTATTAAGAGCTTTGATAATGTTGTTGGCTTAAGAGCGAAAGCGATACTCATAACAAAACCTAAAAGACACTATGTTTTATTTCCCTATATTACTAGATGTGTAGACTGAAAAACTCAGAGCTTGTTGTGTAGGTATCATCAGCTAACTGATTTAGACTGACTCCACGAAGCTCTGCGATCACAGCCGCGATATGCTTTAGACAATAAGGCTCGTTGCGCCCACCTTTTGGTTTGGGTCTCAGGTCGCGAGGCACTAAATAAGGGGCATCGGTTTCTATCATTAATCTTGCAGCGGGTATATTTTTAACCAGTTCCCGCAACTCGATGCCCCTTCGTTCGTCACATACCCATCCTGTAATTCCGATATGGCAATCCAAATCTAAATAGTTGAAAAGCGCTTTCTTGTTTCCAGTAAAACAGTGTACGACCGCCCTTTTAAGGTCGTCACGATAGGCTTTTAGAATGTCGATAAAACGATCATGCGCATCGCGCTCGTGAAGAAATACTGGCTTGCCCAGTTCTGCAGCGAGCCCAAGTTGCGACTCGAAACACGCTTCTTGTTGAGGTCTTGGCGAAAAATCGCGGTTAAAGTCGAGGCCGCATTCGCCAATAGCGACTACGGCAGAGTGCTCAGCTAATTTGCGAATATGCTTGCGGCTAGATTCATTCCAACTTTTTGCATCATGTGGGTGAACGCCAGCGGTGCAGCTTAATAAGGAACGATTTATTTCTGCTAAGCCTACTGCTTGTTCGCTTGAATGTTCAGAAGTTCCTGTTAAGACGATATGCTGCACCCCGGCGGCTTGTGCTCGGTCTAACACCTCATTTATGTCATGCGCGAAGCGTTTGTTTGTAAGGTTCGCACCGACATCGATGAACTGAGGGCGACGCTGTGAGCCATTGTCTTTCATGTGTAGTCTATTCCCTGAACTTAACATTTATAAATTAGATGCGAATATATTATATCGAATAGACTTAGTCCGCATTTCTATATTTTAAGGTTATTGATTAAGCGATTTTAGCTCGAGTTGCCACACAAAGAGTAATCGGTTTTCTTAGTCAGAAAATCTGTTCTTAAAATGCCATTTCAAATAAGAAACATTGGGTTCGGCTCTGAAGATAATCTCGGACCGTCTATCGCTTTATCCATTCCTTCATCGGGAATCTACCTAGAGAATATTACAGAGATTGTTACGTTGAATAGAATATTCTCTGCGTATATTATC
>JBFJZQ010000269.1:0-4685 GCA_041622015.1 Oleiphilaceae bacterium | reverse complement strand
TTTAGAGATGCCATAGATTCTTTCAATGAGGCGAACACCGTTATATACGGCGTGTCACGCGACTCGATGAAAACACATGAGAACTTCAAAGCAAAACATGAGTTTCCATTTGAATTAATTTCCGACCCTGACGAAAGTTTCTGCAAATTATTCGACGTTATTAAATTAAAGAAGCTTTACGGAAAAGAGTATTTAGGTATTGATAGGAGCACTTTTTTAATCGATGAGAATGGTGTTCTGAAAAAGGAATGGCGTGGAGTGAAAGTGAAAGGACATGTCGATGAAGTATTAGCAAGCTGCAATGAAAGCTAATCGCCCCTCAAGCTAAAAGAGTTAGCTGTCATTTACTTGTTCAAGAAATGACAGCTACTTTGATAATTAAGTTAATAAATTTTGCTGTTCTTTATCCCGTCTTGGCCATGCGGTAAAGACTGCCTTAATCATAGTAGCCAGTGGAATCGCAAAAAACACCCCCCACACCCCCCACACTCCACCAAAAAACAAGACAGCGATAATAATCACAGTAGGATGTAAGTTAACCACTTCTGAAAAGAGCAAAGGCACTAAGACATTGCCATCAATCAACTGAATAATTAAGAAGATAAACATAACGTAGTAAAAAGCATCACTCAAGCCATATTGAAACAGAGCGATCATCGTGACTGGGATCGTTACAAGAACGGCTCCGATATAAGGGATAACCACAGATAAGCCCACCAATATCGCCAGCAAAGCACTATAGTTCAGACTCATAAAAATGAAGCCTATATAAGTACAACCACCCACGACTGCTATTTCGACGACCTTCCCTCGAACATAGTTCGCAAATTGACGACTCATTTCATCCCAAACCTGGGTCATCAAACGCTTATTTTTTGGCAATAAACTCACAACTGAAGCCAAGATACGGTCTTTATCTTTGATAAAAAAGAATACCAAAATTGGTACAACGATCAAGTAAATCATCGCCGTAATAAATACCGGCAAACCTTCAAGTGATTGAGAGAGAATCCATTGCCCAAAGTTAGCGACTTCAGCAGTTAAATTCTGAATAATTGTATCTAGCTCTTGAAGTGTAATAATTGTCGAATATTCTTCCTGCAGACTAAAAACTAACTTTTTAAGTTTTGTCACAATAACCGGCATATCGCGAATCAGTGACGTTAACTGTCGCCAAACAAGGGGTAGAACCGAAAAGAAAAATCCGACTACTGCACCCAGGAAAATCAGGTAAGAAGAATAAATAGCGACGAGATTATTAATTCCTTTAGACCGTAAATAAACAACCAAACCTTGTAATACATAGGCCAAAATAACGCTTGCGATAACAGGTGCTAAAATATCACCCCATAAAACAATAAAAGCTAAACCGCCACCCAAGAGTAGAAAAAGAATAACGGCTTCTTCGTCTGAAAAATAACGATCTATCCAAGACTTCACGACTTTAATCATACAAATAAACCAACTTACTAATTAACGCTTAATAATGAAATAGTGATACATCTCTTTTCCATCAGAAGACACATCAATCTCTGAATGTAATTCATGACCAGCTAAAGCTATGAAAGAAGAGAAATCCCGAACTGAAGCAGCATCACTTGCCAAAACCTTAACACACTCACCTGCTGACATTTTATTTAACTGCTGCTTGGCCCTTAATAATGGCATTGGGCACGTTTCACCTGAAGCATCGACCAAATAATCATAGTTCATTTTTGTATTTCCGTTATTCATTAATGTTGCCGATCATATAGAAGGAGTTGAACGATACAAGCGTTTTAATCTAAATAATTTATAATTCAGCAGAAAGAATAATAATTGATAAATGTCACAATGATATTTATTGAGTCAATGAATTTAAGGTAATACCCATACTAAAGGAAAGCAGACATTTAACACCTTGCCACTTTCATTTTCTTAGTTTAACTGCCAGTATTATTATCAATCTAATTATATAAAAATTACCGAGCTTAGTAGTCAAAATGACTTTGCAGACTAAATCTAAATTTGTTTTAAATTATTTATTTATACTCATACTTTTGATACCACGATTACTTATAGCTTCTGATACAGAAGAGGCTTTACATGACACCCTACCCTCTATTGGCAATAGTTCCTCTTCACTTGTATCTATTGAACAAGAAAAGATTCTAGGTAAAGCTTGGTTAAGAGCATTAAGACAGCAAACAAAAACTTATAATAACCCTATCGTAGAAAACTATCTTAGTAACCTTATCTATTCTCTTGCGCCTAATTCTCAAGTCATTGATCGTGACTTCAGGTTTATCATTATTGATAGCACATCATTAAATGCATTCGCTGTCCCGGGTAGCATCATCGGTATTAACTCTGGCTTATTCTTTCATTCTGGAAGTGAACAGGAATTTGTTTCTGTGTTAGCGCATGAGTTAGCGCACCTTAGCCAACGGCATTTTGCGCGCCAACTAGAACAACAAAAGTTATCTACTCCGCTTACCTTGGCTGGAATCTTAGCCAGTGTGGTATTAGCGGCTACCACAGGATCCGATGCTGGTTTAGCAGCATTAGCCAGTACTCAAGCGTTAAGCGTCGACCAACAATTACGCTTTTCAAGAAAAAATGAACAAGAGGCAGATCGTTTAGGTATTGAAATACTCTACCAGTCTAATTATGACCCACGCGCTATGCCCATGATGTTTGAAAGAATGTATCGAAACACCAGAGTGGATAAAGATTCAATTCCAGAATATTTATCCACCCACCCACTGTCTGAAACGCGCATAGGTGATTCGCGTAACCGGGCAAACCAATACCCTGAAAAAAAATATCAAGACTCTTTTGACTTTCACTTATGTCGAAATATTGTAATGACAGACTATTCAGAGTCACCGCAAAAAGCAAAATCATATTTTGAGTCAATTATTACCAAAGGCAGTACATCACAAATAGACGCTGCAAAGTTTGGACTTGCTTATAGTCAACTAGTAACGGAGCCAGAAAGCTCTCTACTGATTCTAGATGGGCTATTAAAAAAATATCCAGGGAAAATTACCCTTCAAATTATTCAGGCAAAGGCTTTACAAGAAAACAACCAATCAAAGAAAGCCATTCAAAGCCTGGAAACACTTTTAGCTCGAAATCCTAAAAATTATCCAATTGCAGATGCCTTAGCACAACTTTACTTAAAAAATGACCTGATAGACCTATACGAGCAAGCATTAGTAAAAATTAGTCGAATTCAGGAAGAAAATCCGAAAGTCTGGTACCAATTAGCAGAAGCGCATGGCCTTGCCGGTCATATCGTTGAGTTACATATCGCAAGAGCTGAGTATTTTTATTTAACGAACAGAATAGAAACAGCACTTGAACAACTTAACCTTGCTCTTAAAAAGAACAAGGTTGAAGCGATAACCGCTAAGATTCAAAAAAGAATGGATGAATTTTACAAACTCAAGGCAAATCCGGTATTTTAAAGCGCAATGCTTTATTTAAATACGTAATACTTTCTAGGCTTTGAAATCGAGCATACGGTTTAGCGGAATGAGTGCTCTCGCTCGCAAATCGGCATCCACCTCAATTTCATTAGAGCCTTTTAAGAGCGTATTATAGAGCGTCTCAAGATCATTCATTGCCATCCAAGGGCAGTGTGCACAGGAACGACAAGTAGCACCAGACCCTGCTGTAGGCGCCTCAATAAATATCTTTTCAGGTGATAACTGTTTCATTTTATAAAAGATGCCGTTATCAGTTGCCACAATAAACGTATCATTCGGTAAGGTTTGAGATGCCTTGATCAACTGGGTCGTAGATCCTACGGCATCGGCTAATTCAATCATGCTTGCTGGTGATTCTGGGTGGACTAAAATTGCCGCATCGGGATAAACCTTTTTGAGATCAGCCAAACCTTGGCCTTTAAATTCCTCATGAACAATACAAGAGCCTTGCCACATCACCATCTCAGCACCTGTTTGAGATTGTATGTAATTTCCTAGATGTTGATCTGGTGCCCAGAGTATCTTTTCACCTTTCTTGTCTAAATATCTGACTATATCTAAGGCTATACTGGATGTTACAACCCAATCGGCGCGCGCTTTAACAGCGGCTGACGTATTGGCATAGACAACAACAGTATGATCTGGATATTGGTCACAAAAAGCAGAAAACTCTTCAATTGGGCAACCAATATCCAAGCTACATGTCGCTTCAAGGGTTGGCATTAATACCTTTTTTTCAGGGCTTAATATTTTTGCCGTTTCACCCATAAACTTAACACCCGCAACAACAAGTGTTTGGGCTTTATGATCTCGACCAAATCTCGCCATTTCTAAAGAGTCGGAGATAAAGCCACCGGTTTCTTCAGCTAATTCCTGAATAATGGGATCGGTGTAATAGTGAGCAACTAAGACGGCATCTTGTTCTTGTAATAAGCGCTTTATTTGTTTCTTATAGTCAGCCAGTTTAACTTCATCAATTTCACGCAATGCTAAACGCTCATGCGCTAAATGTTCTTGAACTAGTACTCGATCATTAATTTGACTCATTACTTTTCCAGCTAATTAGATGACTTAAATAAGGATTCTATAAAGGTAGGTATTTTAAGCGGCGACAGAAGAATAATAAACAATAACTTGTTCAATATTTTTACGAAAGTTAATAAGTTTACAAATTTTAAAAGTGGTGGGTCGTGCAGGATTCGAACCTGCGAC
>JBFJZQ010000268.1:0-4690 GCA_041622015.1 Oleiphilaceae bacterium | reverse complement strand
TCTTTATGTGATTCTTTTCCTTTTAGAAACTTAAGGCAGAGTAGGCCATAGCTTTTGCTGAAGCGTTCAACTGCGGCATGGCTCAACCATAAATGCTCTTGTCGAATATGGGATTTTATTTCTTCAGCTGTTTGTGAAAAATAAGCACTTCCAGGGCAAGGAGTAGAAGCAGACCAGGCTTGAGTGGCTATAGGTACAAATGGCGTTAACTTTTCCATCACTGCTTCTGCAAGTTTTCTATAGGTCGTTATCTTGCCGCCATAAATAGAAATGAGTGCATTGCGATCACTTTGCTTGTCTAGCGCAAGCGTATAATCTCTGGTAATTGATGAAGGATCGGCTGACTCATCATCACATAACGGTCTTACACCTGAATAGCTAGATACGATATCTTTATTGCTGATCGCTGTTTTGAAGTGTTGATTGAATACTTTAATTAGGTAGTTAACTTCCCAATCATCAATCTCAACATCTTCAGGCTTACCTTGGTACTCTTTATCAGTGGTTCCAATAATAGAAAATTTATCAAGATAGGGAAGTACGAAAACCACGCGCTTATCTTCATTTTGTAATATATATGCCTCATCAAGATCTTTTGCCCGAGGCACTATAATATGGCTACCTTTGATTAAACGGATTTTTCGTTGCGGTTTAATAGTTGGAATAGCATCAGCTAAAAATTTATTCAGCCAAGGGCCAGAAGCATTGACGATATTGCGTGCTTTGATCGAATAATGTGCTTTCGTCAATTTATTAAATAATTCGACATGCCAAATTTTTTGTTCGCTATCAAAAGCCAGCTTTGTACATTGTGTTTGTGTATGGATACTTGCACCACGGTTTTTAGCATCGATTGCGTTGGTCACCACAAGGCGTGCATCATCCACCCAGCAATCATAATACTGAAAGCCTTTGGCGATCTCTGGTTTAAAAGGCGATTCCTGATCGAAAAAAACTTTTTTTGCTTTCGGTAAGGTATTTCGCTTACTTAAATGATCATACATAAATAAGCCACACCGTATCATCCAGCTAGGCCTGAGATGTGGACGATGCGGCATGACAAACTTAAGAGGCGAAACAAGGTGTGCCGCTTTATTTAACAGGACTTCTCGCTCAGCCAGGGCTTCTTTAACTAGTCTAAATTCATAATGTTCTAGATATCTTAGTCCGCCGTGAATGAGCTTACTGCTGGCAGAAGAGGTGCCAGAGGCTAAGTCATTTTGTTCACATAAAAATACACTTAAACCCCGGCCAGCTGCATCTGTTGCGATGCCGGTTCCATTTATACCACCACCAATAATGGCGATATCGAAAACCTTCCCTTGGTCATTTGAGGCTTTTGAGTTCAAATGATTTGTACCTGATTCTTGCGTGGACATGATAAGTAGCCTTTGAAAATTAACCAATAACGAAACTATTATGTCATAAAACGAACATTTGTATTTAGAAATGTTTAATTATTTATTAAAATTCCATCACATTTTTGAAAAATGATACGTTTGTTTTGCATAAAAAAGGTTAAAATGGGCGCGAATGAAGTGGACAGGTCGCTATCAGTTCAAGCTTGTCTAGCTGTGGTAGAGGGCAAAGCCGATTATGACTAAATTGTTAAGCTAAGAAGTTAAAAATTTTAAGAAAGAAATGTTGATTTGTGAAAATTGGTATTAGATAGGCTGAGGTTTATGTGTTAAAGCTAGCAAACCTCAGACTAAATGGGATAGACCTTGTTTGGGTTTTAGCAAACGCTTAATGTGACCCCTTTTTTGATTAGTAATTGTTTGATTTTTTCAGAAGGTTCTGCGCTGGTAAACACGTGATTAACATCTCCGATGTTTCCAAGTCGCGTCATTGCATCGCGGCCGAACTTTGAATGATCAGCAGCAAGGAAAATATTACGTGAGTTTTCAATGATTGCCTTAGATACTCTGACTTCCTGATAATCGAAGTCGAGTAAATCGCCGCTTTCATCAATGCCACTAATACCAATAATGGCATAATCAACTTTGAACTGGCTGACGAAATCGATGGTAGCTTCACCCATAACACCGCCATCTCTGTTTCTGACAACACCGCCAGCAATGATTATTTTAAAATCATCTTTTGTGCTCATAATACTTGCAACATGCAGATTATTGGTGATGATAGTCAAATCATTATGATTAAGAAGTGCTTGGGCAATTGCTTCGGTAGTTGTACCAATGTTTATAAAAATAGAAGATTGATCGGGGATTTCACTCGCTATCTTTTCAGCGATACGTTGCTTTTCTTTCAAGAAGGCAACCTTCCTGTTTGAGTAGGGAGTATTTAAAATAGTAGAACTGAGACCCGCGCCACCGTGAAAACGTTGGATCTTGTGGTCATTATCCAGCTCTTTTAAATCACGACGTATTGTTTGAGGAGTGACATCAAATTTTGTCGCTAATTCTTCTATTGTTGCAAAACCCGAGCTGTTTACAATTTCAATGATTCGAGCATGTCTTTCAGTTTGTTTCATAGCGTTTAATGTCTTAAAAAAAATTTAAAAGGAAAAAAGTATGGCGCATTATATTCTTTCAATTGATCAGGGTACAACCAGCTCGCGTGCCTTATTATTTGATGAAAAAGGCCATGTCACGGTGACTGCGCAAGAGGAGTTTAAACAGTATTTCCCCAAGGATGGCTGGGTTGAGCATGATCCTGAAGAAATTTGGAAATCTAGCTTACACGTGTGTCGTCAAGTTCTCAAAAGTTTAAATGCGGAGCGTGACACGGTAGTCGGAATTGGCATTACAAACCAGCGCGAAACGACCTTGGTTTGGGATAGAACAACGGGCAAGACCATCTATCCTGCAATTGTATGGCAAGATAGAAGAACATCCGCCTTTTGTCAGTCTTTAAAAGAAAAAGGCTTGGAGGAACTTGTGTCCTCTAAAACCGGCTTGTTAATCGACCCTTATTTTTCTGCAAGTAAAATTCGTTGGATACTCGAAAATGTTGAAGGCGCCCGAGAACGCGCAGAAAAAGGTGAATTAGCTTTTGGTACAGTGGATACCTTTCTTCTTTGGCAGCTCACCAATGGTGAGTCACATGCTACAGATGCGACGAATGCTTCACGTACTTCTTTGTTTAATATTCATAGTCAAAAATGGGATGATGAGTTACTGGAAATGTTCGATATTCCAAAGGCTCTTTTACCTGAAGTGAAAGATAGTAGTGCTGAATTTGGTATTACCGCAGAAGCTATTTTCGATAAAAATATCCCTATTCTTGGCATGATTGGTGACCAACAGGCCGCTTTGGTCGGTCAGGCTTGCTTCACACCCGGTATGATTAAAAGCACCTATGGAACAGGTTGTTTTATGATTGCCAATACCGGCAAGACACCTCTTAAATCTAATAATCGCTTATTAACAACTGTGGCTTATCGTATTAACAATGAAGTGACTTACGCCTTGGAAGGTAGCATTTTTGTTGCTGGTGCCGCCGTGCAGTGGTTGCGTGATGGGCTAAAGTTTATCTCTCATGCTAGTGAGACGGCAGACATGGCCAAAAAAGTGGGTTACCACAATGCTGTCTATTTAGTACCTGCCTTTACTGGATTAGGGGCGCCCTATTGGGATCCTAATGCTCGTGGCGCCTTATTCGGATTAACCCGAGACACCGGAATAGAAGAGATTGTTACTGCTGGTTTACAATCTGTTTGCTATCAAACAAGAGACTTATTGGAAGCAATGGAAAAAGATGGTGCGCATGTCACGACTCTAAGGGTTGATGGCGGCATGGTCGTTAATGATTGGGTTGTCCAGTTTTTGGCCGACTTACTAAATGTCTCTGTTGATCGGCCAGAAATTATCGAAACAACCGCATTGGGGGCTGCTTACATGGCAGGTCTTAAAGCAGGGGTTTATAAAAATACCGAAGAAATTTCTGAAATGTGGCATTTGGAAAAGCGTTTCTCACCCGATATTTGTCAGATGGATGCACGAAAACTATACGATGGTTGGTTAGATGCTGTGAAGCGAGTCAAATCTACGTCTTAGCTGAAAACAGGTATGAGCAGTACGCAAATTTGAAATCTCAATAAGCACTTAATTTGATAAACGCTAAAGATAGTCTACTATCTTTTGAATGCACCAATTTAGCTCGTTTTGTTTTCTGTCTTTTTAGTGGGAAAAACGGTGGTAATGATCAAAATAATGAAGCGGGTTTCTTTCGCTGTCATACTTAGTATATTAGTATCTTTACCAGCATGGTCTTTAGAAGAGCTAACGCTTCAACTTAAATGGCGCCATCAATTTCAGTTTGCTGGTTACTATGCTGCTATCAACAAAGGTTTCTATCGAGAAGCGGGCTTTGAAGTCAAATTACGCGAAGCCCAGCCCTATGAAGATCCTGTTCAATATGTTTTAGAAGGTAACGCTCAGTTTGGAGTTGGAACCAGTGAGCTTCTCCTCTTGCATCACTTTAATCAGCCTGTTGTTGTCTTGGCTGTGATTTTCCAGCACTCCCCGCTCGCACTGATTGTGCCCCAGCCAAAATCAATAAATAACCAGCGTCCTCTTTATAAGTATATCCAGGATCTTAAAGATAAACCGGTCATGATGGAGGCAAATTCGGCTGAATTGTTAGCCTATCTTGCGCGAGAGGGACTAACGCGGAAAAAGCTCAATATTATTGATCATACCTTTGACATAGAGGATATGCTGAATGG
>JBFJZQ010000267.1:0-4702 GCA_041622015.1 Oleiphilaceae bacterium | reverse complement strand
TGACGAACTCTTCACAGAACTCAAAAGCTCTTAGAAAAAGCATTACAATTGATTAAAAAGATTACTGGCAAAAGTTCATTTGTGTTAATCTTTTTCACTCCTTCACAAACGCTGTTTGTCGTAATTTCATGTCTAAAGAAAAGAAATCTCTAGTCGATATCAAATCGATCAAAAAAAATACATTATCGGTTTTTAAAGGTGCGGGTGAGTTTGCCTACAGTAGTATCGCGCTCCCAAAAGCCTTTATGCCTGTTGTTCGTTTGTTGATGACAGAAAGATTAATTGAGCAAGAAGAGTTGTCACTTGAGCTAGATAGTTTGTTCGAGCAACTATACTTGCACCCGGTTTCTGCGCACTCTAGAGCCTTAACGGAGTACCTCAGAAAATCACGCTTTATTCCGAATGAAGAGTCTACTGAAAATCTGATTGGTTATTTGGTCAAACAAGCGGTTTTGCGAAGTCCGGTAGATATTCCAGAGGTGGTCGTTGATGAATTTTGGGGGTTCTTTCAAGAGCTGATAGAGTCACCCGAACTTAAAGGTGTCGTCGAATTAAATTTGGATATGGTGCGCTCAATTCTGCGCACTTATGAGCCACTGCTTGTCGAAATTATTAATAGCATTAAGCATATTCGCAAGATAAACCAAAAAACCCTTGCCGATATCATGCTCAAGCTTCAGGTGTTGCGTGGTGACATTCTTATTCTAAAGCGACAAATAAAGGCTATTCGCTATATTAAACCATTCTTGCAGACCGACCCAAAAGACTTTAAGGGGCAGGCAGAAATAGTTGCCAAAATGGTCAGAGAGTTTGGTCCTTTATTTATTAAAATGGCACAAGTAGCCGCCGCTAATTCAGACTTCTTGCCTGATGAAATCTCTAAAGAATTAAAAGTGTTCCAGGAAGATGTTGACCCAATGTCAGCCAATGAAGTCTATCAAGCCTTTGTTGAAGATTATGGGCAGAAGCCAGAGAGCCGATACTTTGGTTTTGATGTTAATAATCCCATTAAATCAGGTTCCATCGGCTCAGTCTTTGTTGCTAAAAAGCCCATTAAACAGGGTAATGAAGAAGTTCTAGTGCCTATAGTAGTGAAAGTGGCTCGGCATAACCTGGAAAGAGAGTTCGCGATGGGCTCGCTCGCGATAGAGTTAATGCTGATCAGCAGCCAATATTGGGCACCGCACTCGAAATTAAGACCTTTCCTCGCGGCCATGTCTGAGCAAATCAAAGAATTTACCAAAGGCTTTGAGCAAGAGTTAGACTTTAAACATGAAGCTGAAGTTCAATCTCGTTTTTATCACCGAGCCTTGTCATCGCCGGTCTGGTTTGTGCCTGGCTTATACGGTGGAACCGGGCGTATTCTGGAAATGGAATATCTGCAAGATGCGATGGCGATTAATTTAGCAATTGAACGCTACAAAGGCCGAAAGAAAAAACGGTTCCAGCGTAAATTGGCCGAGAATTTCTTGTACACCATGCTTGAGCATATGTTGATCTATCAAGAGTTTCATGGAGATCTTCATCCAGGCAATGTGATGGTCGATCTAGATGCACGGCTATTTCTAATTGACTGGGGAAATGCTGTTGATATGCGCGGTAAGTGGTCTTTATTAGGCCGCTATATTGTTGCTGTGATCAGTGGCGATATTGATGCACTGACACTGACATTGATTCAAATGAGTAATGATCAGAAGCATAACTTAGAGCGCTATAAAGAAATAAGAGATGCGCTTGAGGATACACTGGATAAAAAAGCAGTCACACCATTGGGCAAAGATTTTGCTATTAGATTATATAAAGAAGGCCCAGAAGGGCTTCGTCAAAGGCTGCAAACAGCTATACACCTTATGTCGAACACCTATCAGTTAGATATGACCATAAAAAGTGATTATCTACATTTATCCCGTTCTTTATTTGCCATGGTAGGTACTTACAATAATTTGTATAAAAATATTTCAGGTTGGACGATGGCGAAAGATTTGGTGACCGATCTAGCGGTGTTCCCGTTCCGTTATACCTACAACCGGATCATGAGCCCGAACCTTGATTATCTTGATCAGAATTTTTCAAACGCTGAAGATTTATCCCTTAAAACCATAGAAAAAATACAGGCGCTCACCAAGTGATGCGTGTTTGTAAATGAACTCTTTGGTTTGTCTTTTCAAAGACGATAATATTTATGCTATCCATAAGCCTGCTGGCGTGCCATTTCACTCATTAGATGAATCGGCTCAAAAGGGTGAAGAATTAACTCATCTAGAAGGCATTGTCAGCTTGGCAAAAAAGTACCTTCAAGATGAGCACATTTACCCCGTGCATCGTTTAGATAGAATGACCTCTGGAATAATGCTTTTTGCTCGATCAAAAGAGGTAAATAGTACATTAAGTAAGTTATTCTTAGATAAACGTATAGAAAAATACTATCTGGCACTGTCTGAATCTAAACCTAAAAAAAAGCAGGGAGCGGTGATAGGAGATATGGAAAAAGGACGTTCAGGTAGTTATTTACTGAAGCGTTCAAATGAAAAACCCGCTATCTCACGTTTTTTTGCGCATAAGATAAGTATTAATTCTAATAATGTCTGGTTTTATACCCTCAAGCCTGAGACCGGTAAAACACATCAATTACGAGTTGCTTTAAAATCTTTGGGTAGCCCGATTCTTGGTGATTCAAGGTACTCGGGAAAAGCTGCTAGTCGTGGCTATTTGCATGCCTATAAAATTCGCTTTGACTTGTTAGGTCAACGCTATGAAATATTAGACCCTTATTTTGAAGGTGAAGAATTTAGTTTAGAGCACTACCTCAGTTCTCTTGAAAAGGAAACGCAGACCGACAATAGTCATGTTCAAGTTGCAAAACCTGAGCTGCTATCTTGGTCAAAATCCGCTTTTCTGCTTCCTTAAAATAGTTAAAATCTCATATAGACTATATGGTTATATACATATAATTCATAATTCTTTTGAGTAATATGTAAGAGTCTGTAGACTGCCTTCGTTGTTTATTATCTCCCTTCAACATCATTTCAGAACTCAAACTAAGGATATCTATGGATTGGCAGGGCTGGTTTTCATTATTTTTAACCGTAGGGGCATTAATCGTGCTTGTGCTTACGCGCGTTGGTCCGCATTTTGTCATGATGGGTGTTCTAACAATCCTGAGCCTCTTTGGAATCTTGAACGCTGAAGAGGCTTTGGTGGGCTTTAGTAATTCCGGTTTGATAACGGTGGCTGCAATGTTTGTCGTCGCTGGTGGAATTCATGCTTCTGGAGGGATTGATTTGCTTGTCAATAAGGTCCTTGGCATGCCGTCCAGTGCGTCCTCAGCCATTGCTCGAATTTTTCCGCCTGTCGTACTATTAAGTGCGTTTTTGAATAATACGCCTGTCGTGGCAACGATGATTCCAGCTATTCACTCTTGGGCGAGAAAAATAAATATCGCACCCTCAAAGTTGATGATCCCCTTAAGTTATACCGCTATTTTAGGTGGGACATTAACGATGATTGGTACCAGTACTAACTTAGTTGTTAATGGACAATATCAATCAATAACAGGCAGTGAAGGCTTTTCCTTATTTTCAATCACAGCCGTGGGTCTTCCTGTTTGCTTAGCCGGATTGTTATTTATCTGGTTTTTTCTGCCAAAATGGTTACCCGATCGAACCGATAAAAAAGCCTTTGCCAACTTAAGAGAGTTTACCCTTGAGGTTGCGGTGGATGAAAATGGCCCTTTAGTCGGAAAAACCGTTGTGCAGGCAGGGTTAAGAAATTTAGATCGAGTCTATCTTGTTGAAATTGAACGAAAAGGCACCATTATTACAGCGGCCCCGTCAGAAGAAAAATTATTCGGTGGCGACCGTTTAGTGTTTGCAGGGGATACTGAAGCGATATCTGACTTATTACGAATACAGGGAATAATTCCTTCTGCTGAAAATGAACAAGGCGAAGCGCTAACGATTGATAGAGCAGAAAGAAGGCTGGTTGAAGCGGTTGTTTCGCCACATTGCGATGCCGTTGGGCTAGCCATTCGTGATGCCAAATTTCGAGATAGATACGGCGCTGTGGTATTAGCTGTTGCACGCGGCGGGGAACGTGTCCAAGGTAATTTGGGTAGCATAAAATTAGAAGCGGGTGATACCTTATTGTTGGAGGCTCGACCTGCATTTGTATCCCGCCAACGCTATAACAAAGACTTCCTGTTAATTAATGACCTAGAAGCTGAAACACCTCGTTATGAGCGGGCTTATTTGTCATGGGCAATACTTATCTGCGTCGTTGCCGCGGCGGGCTTGGAGTTAATATCCATGTTAAATGCCTCGCTATTAGGGGCAGGCCTCATGATATTGACCAAGTGTTGTTCACTAAGCCAGGCAGAAAAGAGTTTAGATATCACCGTCATCATCACAATCGCTGCTTCATTTGCCTTAGGTGTTGCTCTTCAAAAAACAGGCGCCGCCAGCTTTTTGGCAGAAAATATTATTGATCTGAGTGGCGGTACTCCCTGGCTTATGTTGGTGCTGAGTTACTTAGCTGTGTCTTTAATGACAGAAATGATTACCAATAATGGTGCGGCAGTTTTGATGCTGCCGATTGTTCTTGAAATGACAGAAAAAGCATCTTTAAACAACGAACCCTTTGTCTTTGCAGTGATGATGGCTGCTTCGGCAAGTTTTGCAACGCCCTTGGGTTATCAAACAAATTT
>JBFJZQ010000266.1:0-4702 GCA_041622015.1 Oleiphilaceae bacterium | reverse complement strand
GGTTAATTTGATAGATTGTTCTAATAACGATCTATCTTCATCTGCTTGATGGTAGGCACGATCTACTGATCGAATAAATTGATCAAGGCCAGGGTGTGCATCTGGTGAAGACAAGTGCTGCGGGCTAAGAAATTTCTTTATTTGCCGAGCAGTCAGCCGATGGTAAGTATTTGATTTGTTCATCTAGTTATACTTAATCAGCATTCACGAATTGTCGTAATTGTCATGGTTTGATTGTGTAGAATAGCTTCACTTTCACCGTCAAACGGACAAATTTCTCCATAGGAATAAAAACCAGTTAAAACGGTATTTTGACCAAAGCTTTCCTGTATGACTTCAATTTCTTCCTCAGCTCTTTGGTCTAATACTAGCCGCCTTCCTACACAGCTGATTAGCAGTGCTAATTCTGGTTGTGCATTGTTTTTACGCATTGCATCATTAGCAGCATCGGCAGCGCCGTCGATTAGTTTGTCGTAAGTAGCGCTCATTAGTTCTGCGTAAGCACCTTGAGGGATATCACCGGCAAACGTCATGCTGCCTGATGATTCATCTACTGCGAGAATGGTTCTGACGAACTTTTGGCCATTAGGTAGTGTAATTAATAAAGGAAACCTTAGCGCAGAGTAGGGAAGGTTCTTAGCGTATTGACCTAAATATTTTTTATAGAGTTCGAGTGCGTTTTGCCCATCAAGGGTAAGTAATACATTATTTATGGATTTGGTTATTAATCTGGAAGGGCCAAAGCTACCCCAGCCGCCCTTAGATCCATATTGAATATCAATGGAGTCGCCATAGAGTCCTAAAGCTAACACTTTCTTTGAGGAAACGTTGCCGTTAACACACACTAGGGTTTCGTAAAATCGCTTACCATCGCCAGCTAAGCCTCCCGTTAAAAGAGTATCTTTTGGTAATGTGTTAAGTAGCCCTTGAACTAATCTCGAGCCATTGATAAATAAGCCATCACTTAAAACAAAGCAGAGCTTTAATTTCTCTTTTGGTAGGTTTGCGGCTAAATTTTGACCAATATCGAAGCTGTCCTCGCCCTCTTCAAAATCCAATGAATGAATCTGAAATGTTGATTTTTCAAATTGAATGGCCGTGACAATAATTGAATTTGTATGGACTTCTGTGTCTATAATTTCGCCAGCGCTTGAGCAACCAATAAGTTGTGCTTCAGGAAAATTTTGCTGCCACCAAGCAATTAATATCTCGCCAGTACAATCTTTTCCAGAACCAAAGGCCATCAAGAGATCTGGGTTTTGTACATCTCCCGAATGCTTAAGCCAGCCAGAGTCGGCTTGGTATATGTATTGACAGATTCTCATTATTTGTCCTTTTAACTAAATCTGAACGATTTAACGACATATTAAAAATGGATTGTTCTTAAATCTAGTTCATAAAGCAGGCTTGTGCTCTGAAATTTAAAACTTTTTTGCAATGAAATTTAACAGAATGCTTACCAAAAAAACTCTTTGGGTATGGAGTCAGACTTCGACAAAAACACGCCTTCTTGTTTTAATTTAGAAAGTTGTAAAAAGTACCTGTCGCTGTGTACTGGAAAGCTGCTTTTTCTCTGGCTGTTGACAACACGGTGCCAGGGAATAAGCGAGTTAGTGGGCAAATATTTCAGTACTCTGGCAGCATAGCGAGCTAAACCCGGGTAGCCTGATTTTTTCGCTATATCGCCATAAGTGCAGACTCTACCAGAGGGTATGTTTGCTATTGTGATCAAAATAGCCTCTTCTTTCGAAGGTGTTTCTGGCGTCGATTTCGTCATAGTTTAAATTCGAAGTCCGCCATCGACTTCGATCGTTCGGCCCGTTAAATAATTATTTTCAAAAATATGTACTACGGTTTGCTCTATGTGAGCAGCTTGGCCCGCTTTGCCGAGAGGGATGACCTTTTTCATATGTGCTTGTGCTTCTGGTTTCATGCTGGCGGTCATTTCGGTTTCCATAAAGCCCGGCGCAATTGACATGGCACGAATTCCATAGCGTGCAAGTTCTTTTGCCCAGGTTGTGCTCAAGGCGACTACGCCAGCTTTGGCAGCGCTATAATTGCTCTGACCGACATTGCCGGCTCTTGCAACGCTCGAAATATTGATGATACAGCCCTGACGCTTGGTTTCAATCATTTTGATGGCCGCCTCGCGACCGCAAAGAAATACGCCAGTTAAATTCACATCAATCACTGCTTGCCATTGCTGAAGTGAAAGCTTATTAACGACTTGCCCGTCTTTCACTTTTGTGAGTAGACCATCTCTCAAAATACCGGCATTATTGACTAGACCATCTAATTGACCAAAATCAGAAATAATTTGATCGAAGGTGGCTTCTACCTCATCTTCTTTTGCTACATTACATACATAAGCTATTACTTTAACACCTAGCTGCTCGCAGGCTTTTTGAGTTTCAGAAAGTTTTTCAGGGTTCATGTCAATCAGAGCAATGTTTGCGCCTTTTTTAGCAAGGCTTAAGGCCATTGCCGCACCAAGACCTTGAGCGCCTCCTGTGATTGCAATTACCGTATCTTGAATTTTCATTTTTAGCCTACATAAATAGAGTGTTGTTTAAATAGATTGTTGTTTTTGGTGAACCTTTTGAATTGGTTCATCTTAGTTCGAGTACTACGAAAAATTGAATGATACAGGCTTTGGTGTTTCTACTCTAGTAAGGCTCATGGCGTCAGAGCTCGATTGATTTAAACTAAGTTTGTTTTATCTAGACCATATTTTTTACCTAATAAAATTGAGATTCTTATGCCTATTGTGTTTTTAATTTTCATCGTTGTTCCCATAATTGAAATGTATATTTTAATTAAAGTAGGCGCGGTAATAGGGGGCTTATATACGATCGGCCTAGTGCTGTTAACGGCCTTGATCGGTGTTTCCTTATTAAAAAAACAAGGTCTTTCTACTTTCATTACTGCACAGCAAAAAATGCAAACAGGGCAAATGCCCATCAAAGAAATTGCGGAAGGTTTAATGTTAGCCGTTGCGGGGGCTTTGTTACTGACTCCAGGTTTTGTAACAGATACTGTCGGTTTTATATTGTTAACACCTGTGCTTAGACAATATATCGCAAAGCAGGTTTTTCAAACCTGGGTCAAGAACGCCCAACAGGCTAGTTTTACGAAGACTACATTCACCAGTAATAGTCAATTTTATTCCAATCAAGACCCGTTCAAACAGAACTTTTCTGACGGTAATGATAAGTCAGGCGTAATCGAGGGTGAGTTTCAAGACATCTCTGATGAAAAGTCTGATGAAAAAATAGAAAAAAAATAATAAAAGATGCTTGAAAAGGGCAGACTTACCCCCACTTATACAATCACTTGATAATGGGAGCAGAACCTCAATATTTAAGTTGCTGTTTTTATTATCTAAACCACAAGCTCTAAATATCTAGAGCGCATTTTTTTCGGATTGAAGAAAACCTATTAGGAGAATCACTAAGATGAAAATCCGTCCATTACACGACCGTGTTGTTGTACGCCGCAAAGAAGAAGAAACGACTACTGCAGGTGGTATCGTTTTACCAGGTAGTGCGAAAGAAAAGCCTTCACAAGGTGAAGTGTTGGCAGTCGGTACCGGCAAAATTCTTGATAACGGTGATGTTAGAGCTCTTGCTGTAAAAGTAGGTGATACCGTAGTTTTTGGTCAGTACTCCGGACACACAGTTAAAGTTGATGGTGAAGAGCTTTTGATTATGAATGAAGGCGATTTGTATGGTGTGGTCGACGCTTAATCGATCTCACACAGTCTCTCATCCATAGAAAAATTTAATTTAAAATTGTAATTAAAAGTATTCAGAGTAGGAAAAATTATGAGCGCTAAAGACGTAAAATTTGGTGATTCGGCTCGATCAAAGATGGTAGCCGGTGTAAATATTTTAGCTGACGCAGTTAAAGTAACTTTGGGCCCTAAAGGCCGTAATGTGGTTTTAGACAAATCATTCGGTGCGCCGACCGTGACGAAAGATGGTGTATCTGTTGCAAAAGAAATCTCGCTTAAAAACAAGTTCGAGAATATGGGTGCACAGATGGTTAAAGAAGTTGCCTCGCAAACCAATGATGCAGCGGGTGACGGTACAACAACTGCAACAGTATTAGCACAAGCAATTCTTAATGAAGGCTTGAAAGCGGTCGCTGCAGGCATGAATCCAATGGATTTAAAGCGTGGCATCGACAAAGGTGTTCAAGCTGCTGTTGAAGCGATCAAGAGTTTTGCTCGCCCATGTGCAGATACCAAAGCTATTTCTCAAGTAGGTACAATCTCTGCAAATAGTGATGTTTCAGTAGGCCGTATTATTGCTGAGGCAATGGAAAAAGTTGGTAAAGAAGGTGTTATTACCGTTGAAGAAGGCAGTGGCTTCGAAGACGAGCTAGATGTTGTCGAGGGGATGCAGTTCGACCGCGGCTATTTATCGCCTTACTTCATCAATAACCAAGACAACATGAGTGCAGAGTTAGAAAACCCATTCATTTTGTTGGTTGATAAGAAGATCTCTAATATCCGTGAATTACTTCCAGTATTAGAAGCGGTTGCTAAGTCAGGTAAGCCTCTGTTGATCGTGGCTGAAGACATTGAAGGCGAAGCACTAGCGACTTTAGTTGTGAATAACATGCGCGGTATTGTTAAAGTCGCTGCTGTTAAAGCGCCAGGCTTTGGTGATCGCCGTAAAGAAATGCTTCAAGATTTAGC
>JBFJZQ010000265.1:0-4719 GCA_041622015.1 Oleiphilaceae bacterium | reverse complement strand
GATGGTATTCCGTTGGATAAAGTCTCTGTATCGATGACCATGAATGGCGCGGTTTTGCCTATTCTTGCCAGCTACATCGTTGCGGCCGAAGAACAAGGTGTCGATCAAACTGCGCTTTCGGGTACCATTCAGAACGATATTCTGAAAGAGTTCATGGTTCGAAATACCTATATCTACCCGCCCTTACCATCAATGAAAATCATTGGCGATATCATTGCCTACACCTCTGGCAATATGCCGCGCTTCAACAGCATTTCGATTTCGGGCTACCACATTCAAGAAGCCGGTGCCGATGCTGCCTTAGAGTTAGCCTATACCCTAAGTGATGGCCGTGAATATGTTCGAACGGCCATTAATGCGGGTTTAGATGTAGACTCTTTTGCCCCCAGGCTGTCGTTTTTCTGGGGTATTGGAATGAATTTCTATATGGAAATCGCCAAGTTACGTGCAGGTCGTTTATTGTGGGATAAAATCATGAAAGATTTTAAGCCTAAGAACCCGAAGTCTTCCATGCTTCGAACCCACTCACAAACATCGGGCTGGTCACTGACTGAACAAGACCCGTATAACAATGTTATTCGCACCACCATAGAAGCGATGGCCGCGGTATTTGGTGGCACCCAGTCTTTACATACCAATGCACTCGATGAAGCCGTTGCCCTGCCGACTGAATTTTCAGCACGTATCGCACGTAATACGCAAATCATCATTCAAGAAGAAACCGGCATTCCTAAAGTCATCGACCCTTGGGGTGGTTCCTACATGATGGAAAGCCTGACGCAAGACTTGGCAGATAAAGCGTGGGAATTGATTGAAGAAATTGAAGCCAGCGGTGGCATGGCAAAAGCCATTGAACAAGGCATTCCAAAATTACGTATTGAGGAAAGTGCCGCTAAAAAACAAGCACGTATCGATCGCGGCGAAGATGTCATTGTGGGCGTCAACAAATACCAACTAGAAACTGAAGATGACTTAGACATTCTCGAAGTGGATAATGTCGCGGTTCGTGACTCTCAAATAAAAGGCTTAGAAAAGATACGCGCATCACGAGACTCTGCGGCTGTCGAAAAAGCATTATCCGCCTTAACGGACGCTGCAAAGTCTGGTGAAGGTAATTTATTGGCATTAAGTATCGAAGCTGCACGTTTAAGGGCCACCGTCGGTGAAATATCGGATGCGCTTGAAGTAGTGTATGGGCGTTATCAGGCACAATCCAAAACCATTAGTGGTGTCTATGGTTCTTCTTATGAAAATGATGAAGACTGGCAACACATTCAAAACGATATCGAAGCATTTGCCGAAACGCACGGTCGTCGACCACGCATGCTCGTGTGCAAAATGGGTCAGGATGGACATGACCGAGGCGCGAAAGTGATTGCAACATCTTTTGCTGATGCCGGTTTTGATATCGATTTATCGCCGATGTTTTCAACCCCTTCAGAAGTCGCGAAACAAGCCGTCGAAAATGATGTCCATGTTGTCGGTGTGAGTTCCCAAGCTGCCGGGCATAAAACGCTGATTCCAGAGTTAATTTCAGCGCTAAAAGCCGAAGGGGCTGAAGATATTATCGTCGTGGCGGGGGGGGTTATTCCTAAGCAAGATTACGATGCATTGTATGCCGCCGGCGTAAAAGGTATTTTTGGCCCCGGCACAAAAATACCTGTGAGTGTTAAGCAGGTCTTGAAGGCCATTGAACAAGCGAGCGCTTAGAAATTTCCGGGCATTGAACCCGTCGAAACGGATAAGAGACGTAAGCTCAGGTAACGAAAAGCATTAACCAAAAACCAGAAAAGGTTCACTATGACCATAGATCTAGAACAACTCAAACAAGGAAATCGCCGTGCTTTAGCCAAGGCGATCACCTTGGTTGAAAGTACCCTAGATCAGCATCGTGAACAGGCTCAAGCATTACTCAACACCCTTCTTCCTGGTACCGGTAAGAGCTTACGTATTGGCATTAGCGGCGTACCGGGTGTGGGCAAGTCCACCTTTATCGAAGCCTTCGGCCAACACTTAATCGCTCAAGGCAAAAAGCTCGCTGTACTGGCGGTTGACCCTAGTTCCCCCCTTCGCGGCGGCAGTATTCTGGGTGATAAGACCCGTATGGAACATTTATCTCGTGAAGCAAATGCCTTTATCCGCCCCAGCCCTAGTGCGGGCGCATTAGGCGGTGTCGCACTTAAAACCCGTGAAACCATGCTGCTATGTGAAGCGGCAGGTTACGATGTAATTTTGGTGGAAACGGTAGGCGTCGGCCAGTCTGAATACGATGTCGCGTCAATGGTCGACTTTTTTATGGTACTCATGCTGCCTAACGCGGGGGATGACCTGCAAGGCATCAAGCGCGGCATTATGGAATTAGCCGATGGCTTGGTCATCAATAAAAGTGACGGTGCTAATAAATTAGCCGCGGAGCAAACTAAACATCACTATGAAAATGCCTTCCATTTATTAAAGCATGATGGCTTTTGGACACCGCCCATTCTCACCTGCTCTTCTCTGGAAAATAATGGCATTGAAGCTATTTGGGCCATGCTTTGCGATTATCAAGAACAAAGTAAAATAAGCCAGTTTCAAGATGAAAATGGCAATACTAATAATGCCTTCTCCTTAAAAAGGGCCAAGCAAAATAGCCAGTGGCTGAAGTCTTTAATTCACGATATGTTAGAACGAAAGTTGTATCAGAACGCTCAAGTAAAATCGTCACTTCCCCAATTAAAAGAAGCCGTTCTACAAAATAAAATGACACCCTACTCTGCTGCTCAAGCGATTATCGATTTGTTAAATTAATCGAATCAGACATAAAAGCTTCAACAAGTTGTCATCCAGCTTTCATAAGCTCTCGATAAGTTTAAGCCTGTTGGTTTATTACACTGTTTTTAAATAGAGGGAATCGTCATGCAACAAGCCCAGCATTCTTTATTAGAAAACATTCAAGTTGAGTTTATGGATGTTTGGTATCAAGTCCACCAGCAAGAAACTGCACATAACAAGAAATCCAAAGCACGCAAACGCTATGAGGCCCGGCGCGCGATTGAGGAACATCAGAAAAAACGTTTAAAGGAACGGTTCTCTGACTGGTGGCATGACATGGATTGTTAATCTTTTGCTAACTGAGCAGTTCTAAGACTATAGCGGTTCAAAATCTCCTGATATTTCCCCGAGGCTTTAAGCTGCTTTAACTGCTGATTAAATTCATCGCGCATTTTGATGCTACGAAACAAAAAACCATTTGGACTCGCACCAAACAAACCGAAGCGATCTACTTCAGGCGTAGTATCAATTTTGCCTTGAGCACCCACTTCTGCGCGGTAATAGTTAAATATCTGTTGATCCATTTGAATGACATCAACTCGTTCCAAATAGAGCATTTTTACTTGAAGTGACTGGTCATAGTGTTCACTGTATAGCGGGTTATTTAAGGCCATTACAGCATATTCATCCCCTAAGTGAGACACCGCACCTTGCCACGACATTAAACGATAATCCACTAAATCCTTCATTGTTTTAAACTGATAGTTTCTATTTTTCAGGCTATAGGCAAAATTTTCATAGGTATACGCGGTATCCGAGAAGAAGCCGTCAAGATGATCATTTTCAATGGTATTAGGGTTAATATCCGACACTACATCGACTAAACCTTGTTTATACGATTTTAAGCGGCGTGCGTAGGGTAAATAGACTTCTTCTATTTGATAGTCAAGCGGTTCCATAGTCGACTTGATAATATCAATAATAATGCCTTTATTTTTTTCAGGCATCACCCACGGCGCCAGGGCGTTCCCAAAGGCTACTCTGATCTTTTCTTGTGCTTCAATTATCGCTGCGTTGAATAACAGAATGGAGAACAAGATTAAAGCACTATATTTTTTTGACATCGTTTCAGCTACCTAGTAAATCAAACTCTAAATATAGTCTAGATTAACCAAATCACACTATTCTCTATAGAATACCTTAGCCCTTTCAGTGCAGCCTTAAATTCAAGTAGTTCAGGCTGTTTTATAAACAATATCCATGGGAGCGGTAAACTCTGTTGATAAAATAGTGATCCAAAACCAATGCACACAAGTATGTATCCTTAGACACTAAATAGAGTACAAGGTATGGCACGGTTCATCGAAACACTTCCACCCGCTGATCATTCACGGGTCATAGAAATGGCATGGGAGGATCGAACCCCTTTTGAAGCGATTTCTTTAGAATATGGTTTATCTGAAAGCCAGGTTATTTCTTTGATGCGAAGCTCATTACGACTAAAAGCGTTTAAGAATTGGCGCGCCAGAGTTAGCACTAGAAAAACCAAACACCTTCAATTACGAGGCTTTGATGTGGGCAGAGGCTACTGCTCTACTCAATACAAACAATAACCTTTTCATTTTAATCCAATAAGGAACTATTTATGTTTGGCTTATTTAAATCTGACCCACTGAAAAAAATGCGTAAAGACTATGACAAAATATTGAATGAAGCCATGCAAGCACAAAGAGCTGGAAATATCCGTTTATATTCCGAACGCATATCTACCGCCGATAGCATTTATCAAAAAATTCGAGCTCTTGAGGCTGATATAAATTGATTATGTCTGATAAAAGTAACTCATTGATCATTAAAACAAAATGAACAACTTCATCGCACCAGAAAAAAGCTATAAAACACTTCGTTTGATATTGGGTGACCAATTAAATGCCCAGCATTCTTGGTTTAAGACCAAAGATAAAG
>JBFJZQ010000264.1:0-4733 GCA_041622015.1 Oleiphilaceae bacterium | reverse complement strand
TGCAGCAGCTTTCTGGTGTGAACGCATAGCAAAACTATCGACATCCTGGCGACTATAACCACCTAGTGTAGCAATAAGATCTGCTCCAATACCCTGGGGCATAAAGCCGGTTTTGAAATTTGTTTCAGGGTCCATTGCCCATGCGCCGCCATCACTGCCCATTGGAATACGCGACATTGACTCAACACCACCGGCAACAACTAAGTGTTCCCAGCCAGATCGTATTTTCATCGCCGCAGTATTAACGGCCTCTAAACCAGAAGCACAAAACCTATTTAGCACCATACCGGCAACATCATCATTCCAGCCTGCAGCCAGTGCTGCTGTTTTGGCGATAACAGCACCTTGATCACCAACAGCAGTAACACAGCCCATGACTATATCGTCAACATCTTGGGTATCGAACTGGTTACGTTGCTGAAGCGTGTTTAGTAATTGTGTGAGTAGCGTGACAGGTTTAACTTCATGTAAGGCGCCGCTAGATTTACCACGACCTCTTGGTGTGCGGATGGCATCATAAATTAAGGCTTCGTTTATCATTGTTCTATATCCTTTGTTTGGCCTAAGACAATTATAGAATAAAGAAAGATAGCGTAGACTAGCAATGATAAATCATGACAATAGAGTTGATAATTTCTTGCAGAAGATTAAAGCAGATACTAATGCTGTCTGCTTTATCTAAGTTTTTATAAGGTGCGGGCGTTAATAAAGTAAGGGGGATTTATGCTCTATGTGGGCTTTCCAGGTAAGACTTACTTTGCATTTCAAGTAAGCGACTTTCTGTTCGTTCAAACTCAAATGTTAGCTTTCCACCTAGATACAGTTCGTGGATAGGTGCAGCGGCTGAAATGATCACTTTGACGCTGCGATCATAAAATTCATCCACTAGATTAATGAATCGACGTGCTTGGTCGTCTTTATCAACATTTAACTGCGGAACATTACTGAGTATAACCGCGTGGAACTGCCTGGCAATTTCAATATAATCATTCTGGCTTCTGGGACCATCACAAAGCTCATAGAAGTCAAACCAGACAACATCGTCCGCATGCCGGTTAGCTTTTATAATGCGGCCGTTTATTTCAAGTTCTAAGTCGTGATCACCTGCTTCAACAGCCAAACTAGAAAAATATTTTTCCAGATTGATTGTCGCTATATCATCAAGAGGGTGATGATATAGCTCGGCTTGTTCGAGTGTTCTTAATCGATAGTCATTACCCCCATCAACATTAACAACTTCAGTATATTTTTTGACTAAATCTATAACAGGTAGAAAACGCGCTCTTTGTAAACCATCTTTATATAAATTATCAGGGACAATATTAGAAGTACAAACAAGAGAAACGCCATTATCAAATAACTCGATCATCAAACCTGCCAGGATCATTGCATCACCAATATCTGATACAAAAAACTCATCGAAACAGATGATACGAGCTTCATCACTTAAACGTTTAGCGACGACCGTCAAAGGGTTTTTTTGGTCTTTAAGTGTTTTTAACTCGACATGAACACGCTGCATAAAACGATGAAAATGTATGCGCATTTTCTGTTCAAAAGGCAGGCTTTCATAAAAGTTGTCCATTAAATACGTTTTACCGCGCCCAACTCCACCCCAAAAATACAAACCTTTCACAGGTACTAGTTTTTTATTGCTGAATTTATTGAACCAGCGTTTTGCTTCTTTTTCTCGGTGAGCTTGATCTGCAATTAACTCTTCATAAAGCCATTGCAACTTATCAACCGCCATTTTCTGTGCAGGGTCTGCTATAAAACCTTCTTTTTCGAGGTCTTTGAGGTATCTTTGGAGAGGCGATAAAGGTAGAGCTTGCGGCATTATAAGAACCCTAAAACAAACAAGGTTAGATTAAAGAGAAGAGAATATGCTTAATTCTTAACAAAGTCTGCTATTTTGCCGTTCTGCGGGGTGAAGGTCAATTTTAGCTATAAAAAACACACAGCTATTGTTTTAGAAACAAAGAGGTTTTAGTATCAGTGATTAATATATTAAAGAATTACTTACCCACTTTTTAGATCAATATTTTAACAAGAGAGACTTACAGTGAGCGAATTTATGGTACAAATTCTGGCAGGTGTTGGTTTATTTTTTTTAGGTGTTTTAGTTGGTGCAGTCTTTCACCGTACCGTTCAGGGCGAGGCTACTAAAAATAAACGCTTAGAACAAAAACTGGCTGAATTACAAGAGACCCATACTAAGTATCAGGCAGAAGTAAGCGAACACTTTATGAATACTGCGAATGCTGTTAGAACACTTAACAAAAGCTATAAAGATGTCCATGCTCAACTTGCAAAAGGAGCAAGCAAGCTCTGTAATCAAGAGCAGGCAGGTGATTTCATCGCATTAAGCAAAGACACTGAAAGCAAACCAGAAATTAATATCGAAGTTGAGAATTTCATGCCGCCTATGGATTATGCACCTAAGTCAAAAGATGGTGGGACATTATCAGAAACCTTCGGGATGACAAAAGTGTCTGAAAAGCAACTTAAAACTAACGAGTTTGTCAGTAAGAAAACAAGTAAATAGAGCTGAATTACACAGGGTTATGTAAATCTAGAAATTCAAATTCTATATCAAATTTTCCTTTCAAATGTTTTCCTAGTGCCATTACGCCACCTCTTTCAGTGGCATGATGGCCTGCTGAAAAGTAATTAACGCCAGTCTCATTGGCAATGTGAAAAGTCGGTTCAGATATCTCACCGCTTATGTATGCATCAAGATTAAGATTAACCGCTTGATTGATCATTCCTTGCGCTGCTCCAGTACAAAGTCCAACTTTTTTTATCAGCTTTGAATCATCGCCTATGTGTAGACATGCTCTCTCAAGCTTTTGAGAAATAAAATCCTGAAAAGCCTTTGCTGTCATGGCCTCTGCCAATTCAGTTTCAATACCTATAGATAGCTTGGCCGCTGGATCAAGCGGCCCTTTCATAGTTAGTTTCAACAGCTGAGCAAGCTGCGCATTATTGCCAAGAACCGGATGAACATCTAAAGGTAAATGATAAGCGATTAAACTTATATCATGTTGAAGAAGAGCCTGGATGCGTTTTTTCTTTATACCCGTGATAGCTTGGTCTTCTCCCTTCCAGAAAAAACCATGGTGCACTAAGATGGCATCCGCATTATTTGAAACCGCTAAATCAATTAAGGCTTGATTTGCCGTGACGCCACCAATTATTTTAGTAATGTCTGAGCGGCCTTCAATTTGAAGACCGTTTGGGCAATAATCTTGAATTGAATTAGCTTGAAGGTGTTTGTCTAGATAACTCACTAAAGTCTTTAAATTTGTTGTCATAGAAACCGTCTTGTTGCGCTGGCTATAGATATCTTTGTGCTATTTTTTAATACGATATTCAGCTGAACGAGCATGAGCCGTTAAGCCCTCACCTCTTGCCATGACAGAAGCTATCTTACCAGTTTCGCTTGCACCCTCTTGTGAAAAATAAAGTATAGATGAGCGTTTTTGGAAATCATAAACGCCAAGTGGAGATGAGAATCTGGCTGTACCCGAAGTTGGCAGTACATGGTTCGGTCCTGCACAGTAATCACCTAAAGCCTCGGCGGTATATCTACCCATGAAAATAGCACCGGCATGCTTTATATATGGTAGTAAAGCGTCTGGATTTTCAATTGAAAGCTCTAAATGTTCCGGTGCAATAATATTGCTGACATCAGCAGCTTGCTCAAGATCCGAAACTAAAATAAACGCAGCTCTGGTATATAAGGATGCAGATATAATGTCCTGTCTTTCCATGGTTGGAAGCAGTTTATTGATACTTGCTTCTACCTTGTCCAGATATGTGGCGTCTGTCGTAATTAAAATAGACTGGGCATTTTCATCATGTTCAGCTTGAGAAAATAAATCCATCGCTATCCAATCAGGATCGGTTTCGCCATCGCAAATAACGAGTATTTCAGAAGGCCCAGCAATCATGTCAATGCCGACTGTACCAAATACTTCTCGCTTAGCGGTTGCAACATAGATATTCCCTGGACCAACTATCTTATCTACTGCAGGGATAGTTTCTGTTCCATAAGCAAGTGCAGCGACTGCTTGAGCGCCACCGACAGTGAAGACTCTGTCGACTCCTGAAATGGCAGCAGCAGCTAAGACTAACTCGTTAACTTCTCCTTTAGGTGTTGGAACCACCATAATTACTTCTTCAACGCCTGCCACTTTTGCAGGAATCGCATTCATTAATACAGAAGAAGGATATGCTGCTTTACCGCCAGGTACATACAAACCTGCACGATCAATAGGCGAAACCCGTTGACCCAGCTTCGTACCATCCCGCTCAGTAAAATCCCAAGATGGTTGCAGCTGTCTTTGATGATAATCCATGACTCTTTTTGCAGAAGCTTCTAATGCCTTTTTTTGGTCATCAGGTAAATTATCTAACGCAGATAAGAGTCGTTCTTTAGGGATTTCTAAATCACTTGCTTGGCTAACTTTCAGGCCATCAAATTGCTGTGTATAAGCAACTAAGGCGGCATCACCTTCATGCTTAACTTTATGCAGAATGTCTTTAACAACATGATGAACGTTTGCATCTAGCTGGTCGTCCCAAGCAACTAGGTTTTTTAACGCTGCTTTAAAATCTGTATCACTAGCATTTAAACGTTTGATTTTACTCATGTCATTTCCTGAAAAGAATGAATACTTGTGGTAAGTATCTTTTATTCTATTAATATGGTCTTGGTACAAAGTTAAGTT
>JBFJZQ010000263.1:0-4740 GCA_041622015.1 Oleiphilaceae bacterium | reverse complement strand
CCGTCGAAGTGTCGAAATACCTGTATTGAGCTACGTCGAAATACCTGTATTGAGCTACGTCGAAATACCTGTATTGAGCTACGTCGAAATACCTGTATTGAGCTACGTCGAAATACCTGTATTGAGCTACGTCGAAATATGTCCATTGAAACCCAGAGTTTAAAATAAAACCAGTAAGACTATGTAATTCAAGGATAATAACCAGTTTGCTCCGAACTCTGCTACAATAATTTTTTTAATTAGATTTCCCACATGCAAATTCAGTTTTCCACTATAAGCCATGGCATTGGCGCCATCTCTTTTATTCTTCTGGCTCTGTTTATTTCCAATAAGCGACTCAGACGCCAAAGCGATCGTGCCCTCTTAGTCGCCTCAATTGCCACAGTTATTTGGCTGTGCGCCATGATTGGCCAGAGTCTTGATTATGACATCCCATTCTATGTCCGTTACACCTTAGAACTCATTAGAAACGCAGCCTGGTTTGATGTTCTTTATGCCATGCTGGGCATCAGCTTTTTCCCTAAAAAAGAAACAGGAAAAGATAGATTTTACTTAACATCTAGCGTTCTTTTATTGCTTGCACTCATGTTAAGCATCACCTTATTCCAAGGCCTCACTGGCACGCTACTCATCTCGACACAAATATTATTAATACTTCAACTCGCTATTTCTATTGTCGGCATACTTCTCTTAGAGCAGGTTTGGCGAAACGGAAACAGCTTTCGACGCAGCAGCATCAAGTATTTTACTATCGCGATCGCATCAATCTTTGCTTATGACTTCTTTATGTATTCCGATGCAATGCTCTTTAAAGAGCTATCCAACCCTCTATGGGATGCTCGCGGCATCGTTAACGCCCTAGTGGCACCATTTATTGCTATAACCATTATTCAGAGTCACAAGCAGGCTGTAGGGATTAATGTTTCCAGACAAATGGTATTTCATAGCACTACTTTAATCCTGGCCGGAATTTATCTGATTTTTATTTCCGCTGGCGGTTATTACATTAGTTTTTTTGGTGGTACATGGGGTGAAGCTTTAAGAGTTTTATTCATTTCAATTGGGTTGATCGTCTTAGTTCTTCTAGTTACCTCTCCAAAACTGAGAGCCAAAATTATGGTTTTCATCAGTAAAAACTTCTTTGATTATAAGTATGACTACAGAGAAGAATGGATAAAAAGCACCAATGCCTTAGCCTCAAGAGAACAAGATCAATCTCTCTACTTCCAAATCTGCCATATTCTCGCAGACTTAGTCGGCAGTAAGAGCAGTGCTATTTGGTGTAAAGATGAAGACGGTATTTTTACTTTACGCTCTCAACAAGGCGCAATCGACGGAAAACTGGGTAGTATCGATAATACTTCCGACCTAGTGCTTTTCTTCAAGCAACACGATTGGATCATTAATCTTGAAGAATATATGCTAGACCCTAGCAAATACCAACTCATCGAAATCCCAGAGGATATGTTGCATCAAGCACATCCTTGGTTAATCATCCCTTTAGGTTCCGGGGATCATATCAGCGGCCTGGTTCTTTTATGCGACCCAATAGCAGACATAGACCTAAACTGGGAAAACTATGACCTTCTAAAAATTGTTTCACAGCAAGCATGCAGCTATGTTGACCAACGAGAATCACAAGAAAAACTTGGTACCGCTAAACAATTCGAAGCGGTAAATAAAGCCTCTGCATTTTTAGTACATGACATTAAAACCATTATCGCTCAATTATCATTATTAGTTAAAAATGCCGAAAAACATAAAAGTAACCCAGCGTTTATAGACGATATGATTCACACAACAAGCCACACAGTCGACAAGATGGACCACCTGCTCCACCAGATAAAAAACCCCAACCAAAAACATGAAACACAGAAAGTGGAACTCGGTGATTTATTATTAGACCTATATCTAAGCCATAAAAAGTCATCTCCCTGCCCTTCATTAGAAGCGCTTGAAAATACTATTTGGATAAAAGCAGACAAAGAAGAACTTCGATCAGCCATTGGCCACATCATTCAAAACGCAGTTGAAGCAACCCCAAAAACGGGTGAAGTCTCTATCACCACAAAAGCTGGTAAAGAGTTTGTCTATATCTTTATCCAAGACACTGGCAGCGGAATGAGTGAAGATTACATTGAAAACCACCTATTCAAACCATTTGTCAGTACAAAAGGTTTAACAGGCATGGGAATTGGCGTTTATCAAAGCAGAGAGTATCTGCGAAAACTAAATGGAACGATCAGTGTCACAAGCGAGCTCGGTTTTGGCACCTGTTTTACCTTAAAACTTCCTATAGTGAATGAACCTCAAGTACATTAAACTCTTTATATGATCAAATATAACGATAAGATCAATTAAAACAACACGAGATAACCAATAGCAGAGGCTAAATGTGAAAAGAAAATTATTGATAGTTGAAGATGATCCTGGTCTCCAAAGTCAAATGCGTTGGTGTTTCGCAGATACCGATGTATTTGTCGCCTCAGACAGGGACGCTGCGTTATCAATTCTGCGCCGTGAAGAACCTCAAGTTATCACCTTGGATCTTGGTCTACCGCCAGACCCAGGCGGATCAACAGAAGGCTTCCAAGCACTACAAGATATTTTAAGACTGGCCCCCAACACAAAAGTGATTGTGGTTACCGGACGTGAAGAAAAAGAGAATGCAGTCAAAGCCGTTGGCCTAGGCGCCTGTGATTTTTTCCAAAAACCGTTAGATGCCGACATTCTATCTTTTATTGTAAATCGTGCATTTCGAATGCATGAACTCGAGAAACAAAATCAAGAACTTAGTACCGGAAACTCATCGTCAAATTTAGCCGGCGTCATTGCTAGCAGCGCCAAAATGCTCGAGATTTGCCGAATGATAGAACGAATTGCACCCGCAGATGTCACGACCCTATTACTAGGTGAAACAGGCACAGGAAAAGAAGTACTTGCAAAAGCAATTCATCAGCTTAGTCCCAGAAAAGAACAACCATTCTGTGCAATTAATTGTGGCGCCATCCCAGAAAACCTGCTTGAAAGTGAGCTATTCGGACACGAAAAAGGCGCTTTTACCGGCGCAACGCAAATGAAGCAAGGTAAGATCGAGCTGGCAAATGGGGGCACTCTGTTTTTAGACGAAATAGGCGATATGCCCATGAGCCTTCAGGTTAAACTTCTTCGCTTTCTTCAGGAACGCGTTATTGAGCGTGTCGGCGGTGTTAAACAACTTCCTGTTGATGTTCGAGTAGTCTGCGCAACCCATCAAAATTTACAACAGCACATTGACCAAAATTTATTCCGGGAAGACCTATACTATCGAGTCAGTGAAATCACCCTAAATATTCCGCCAATTAGAGACCGCGATGGCGATGCCATCATTATTGCTCAAGCCCTACTGAAAAATTTTGTGCAACAAATGCAGAGACCGCAACTTACATTCAATGATGATGCCATGCGTGCAATTAAAGCTTACAACTGGCCAGGAAATGTAAGAGAAATAATCAATAAAGTTAAACGAGCTGTCATCATGGCAGACGACAAAGTAATAACGGCATCAGACTTAGAACTCGCAAACTGCTCAGAACTCCCCGATGAGGCCTTAAACCTTCGCCACATAAGAGACTCAGCAGAAAAGATGGCCATCACCCAAGCACTGCAGGCCGCTCAAAATAACATGGCGAAAGCTGCAAGATTACTCGGCATAACAAGGCCTACGCTTTACAACCTGACAGAAAAATTTGGTATTAATACTGGCGTGATCGACTAAAGGAGCAATTTGCAAGCTATAGTCCTCTGAATAATCAGCTCCCTCCTCACTTAAAGAGAAGGGAGCTAAAGCAAGGCTATTATTTACTTCTAACCTCATCAAGGTGGGCTTTTATCTCTTCTTGATCAGGCGCTAGCTTATGGGCTTTCTCAAGAAATTTTAAACCCTCTTCCTTCTGACCACTATTTGCCAAAACCCATCCATAACTATCTAACACCGCGGCATTTTCAGGGGCTAACTCAACTGCTTTTTTCAGCATTGGCAAAGCTTTCTGATCTTTTTTCTCAAAATAGATCCAGCCTAAATTATTCAATGCCAAGACATTATTAGGCGCTACTTCGAGCACCTTCTCATAAGCCGGTATTGCTTTGTCTTTCTGCATGGTCTGCTGGTAGTTTATGGCTTGGTACAAGGTAGCGGCAGCACTGTTAGGATTTAATGCCAACCAAGCTTCCAGATGCCTTGCCTGCCCTGACTTGTCACCTAAGGCGCCGATCACCTTATAAAGCTTCTCAGCTATTGCATCAACAGGAGATTGCTGCCAAGCATTCGTATAATGAACTTTGGAAGATTGAAGATCATTATTTTCAACGGCTAAATCACCCTTAAAGATAGCAACAACAACATGCCCAGGATTAATATTTTCAATCTGCCCTACGATCTTGGCGGCCTCATTCAGCTGACCAGCTCTAATTTCTATATCCACCAAAAATGACAAGAGCCTTATATTCTCAGGGTCTTCACTGAGCAAATCGGCAACAATAGAACGAGCCTCAGAAAAATCATTCACTTCAGCAGCCATTACTGCCTCAATATAACGAATTGCTTGGCCCAGTTTTGCCAGCTCCTGCTCATCAACCTTAAACTTACTCGCATTATCGAAATAAGACTTTGCAGCAACAAGATCCTTCCGGGCTATCGCAGAGTCAATCAACACAGAATAAGGAGCGATTTGATTTAACTCAGCACCATATTTTTTAAGT
>JBFJZQ010000262.1:0-4747 GCA_041622015.1 Oleiphilaceae bacterium | reverse complement strand
ATAGTCGTAGACAGTGAAGATTTATCCCTAGGTGGTCATTTCCCAGGGGTGATTAGTTTTGAAACTTATCTTCGTGAATATCCAAAGCAAAATGAACCTAAAACTCGCATCATTAACCTTTGTGATACCGCTACTTACTTAAGTAAAGGCTACTATTGCTCATTGCTTGCAGAAGCAAGAAACCATACCGTTTTGCCAAGTGTTAAAACCATTAATGCTTTGCGTACACTTGTCGGTGAAGATCTTTTACCTTTCCAAAGTAGTATGAAGGGCATTAGTCAGGATGAGTGGCCACGCCATTACATGATGTATTTTGGTAAAGTGGAAGATGAGAGTATTCAAAACTTGTCAGCGCGGGTATTTACACAGTTTCCTGCACCCATACTTGAATTGAGTTTTGATCGAGATGAAACGGGTATTAAATTAAGTATCCAAAGGCGCTCATTTAGTCAGTTGGATAAGCACCAGCAAGAGGTGTTTATTTCACATTTAACCCACTTTACCAATACCGTTTGGCGCATGGGCGGCAAGAAAAAACGCCAACGTTGGGATATGGCCATCCTGATTGATCCAGAAGAAAAAGTACCGCCAAGTAATAAAGAAGCGATAGCCAAATTTATTAAAGCAGCAGGTAAGTATGGTATCAATGCTCAGGCAGTGAGTAAGGATGAATTGGATAACTTGGCATTTTATGATGCGTTATTTATTCGTGAAACCACGGCCATTGATCACCATACCTATCGCTTGGCGACTAAAGCAGAAAATATGGGTTTAGTCGTTATGGATGATGCAGCTTCGATTCTTCGCTGCTGCAATAAAGTATTTTTACATGATGCCTTTAGTTACCAAAAAGTTCCGAGTTTAAAAACTGAAGTGATCAATGATGCCAGCGAAGACACCTTGGTGATGCTTGAGCATAAGTTCACTTACCCGTTGATATTGAAAATGCCTGAAGGATCTTTTTCGAAAGGTGTCTATAAAGTATCAACGCGTGATGAATTGAAAGCGAAGCTAGATGAGCTATTTGAAGTAAGTGCTTTAGTATTAGCGCAAGAATATATGTTTACTGAATTTGATTGGCGCGTCGGTATACTCAATGGTCGAGCTTTGTATGCATGCCGTTATTTGATGGCTAGAAACCATTGGCAGATTTATAACCACAGTGCAAAACGTTTCTTCTCTGGTGGCTTCGAAACACTGCCTACCTTCGAAGTACCCAAGGCCGTGTTAGATGCCGCATTAAAGGCTGCAAAAGTAGTAGGTAACGGCTTATACGGCGTTGACGTAAAAGAAGTGGATGGTAAAGCCTATGTGCTTGAAGTGAATGATAACCCAAGCCTGGATCATGATGTCGAAGATGAGTACCTAGGGGATGAGCTCTACATGCAGATTATGGGTGAATTTCATCGACGCTTGGAAACCAAAGGACATTAAACTATGCAGGATGCTCTAGCCTCCCGTGTAGGAAAGACGATTCTACAAAATGCAGGATCGTTTTTTTTATATGATTTTACTCAGTGCCAGCAGGCTTTTATAGCTGCCTATGAATCTTTTTCTGGCAATAAAACACATCAGTTTTATCCGCTAGAAAACGTGGATGATAAGCAAGATCAGTCGATATTAGGTACCGATGCGATTTGGCTAGGCTCCTTAGACGCTAAGCATGTTTTGGTATTTATTAGCGGCACCCATGGTGTTGAAGGTTATTGCGGGTCTGCTATTCAGCAATTGTTTCTATCGCAATTGTCTCCGGACTTAATCCCACAAGATACCGCTATTTTAATGATTCATAGTTTGAATCCTTGGGGAATGCAATGGGCACGACGGTGTGATGCATCCGGTATTGATCTAAATCGAAACTTTGTCGATTACCAACACGTCGATGAGTTAGATCCGGAGTATGACAGTATTTTAGCGACATTAATGAACAGTAAAGACCGCTACCAGGAGATGCAGATCCAAACTGAGAAATGGGGCCAACAAACATTCGATAGGATATTCAGTGGTGGACAGTACGTTCATAAATGGGCGCCATTTTTTGGCGGTCAGGCGCCTGCTCATGGAAGGCAAGTGATAGAGCACTTAATTGAATGTCATGATTTGGCTAGCCGAAATACCATGGTAATCGACTTACATACCGGTCTTGGCCCTTGGGCATTTGGTGAATTAATCAGTGATCATCCTGTAAGTAGCCACGGCAACCAACAAGCAAACAATATTTTTGGTGCTGCTATTGCCAATGCCCACGAAGGAGCTTCGTTTTCTGTACCAAAAATAGGTTTACTTGATTATTGTTTTCATCAGTTTATGGCAGAAAAAGGCTTCTTTTTAACTTTGGAATTTGGCTCTTATGGTTCAGCTGCCTTATTTGAGGTTTTACTAAGTGATCATGTTTATTGGCGAGATCATCAGCCGAGTTCTATTAATGACTTAGATTATCAATTCTATCGGGAGCGCATGATTGAGCACTTTTGTCCTAAAGATGCGCTTTGGCAACAGGCCGTGCTTTTTAAAGCTTGGCAGGTTTTTGGTCGTCTTCTCCAGAACCTTTCATAATTAACTTGGTTTTACTCTGAATGTTTAGAGCAAGATCGATAACAGAAAAACAATTCCAACCCACTTCTTAAGAAGTCATCGAGAATATATATGCAAGAACGGATTTATCGCTTAGCCAACAAAGAGGATCTAAATGCTCTGGTTGACTTGGAAAATGCCTGCTTCCAAACAGATAAACTCAGTCCAAGAAGTATGAAGCGTTGGATTCAATCTGAACATGCAGTGTTATTGCTGGCTGAAGAGAATGATCAAGTTATTGCTTATGGTTTGGTTTGGTGTCATCGAGGTACTCGTTTAGCGCGTTTATATTCATTAGCGGTTAATCCGAGTATGCGCGGAAAGGGCTTGGCGCGTGAGTTGCTAGCACAGTTAGAAACGCATACCGCTAAAAAAGGCCGATTATATATGCGTCTGGAAGTATCAAAATCGAATCAAGCTGCCATCACGCTTTATGAGCAGTCGGGATATCGAATATTTGGTGAATATAGTGATTACTATGATGATCATATGGACGCCTTGCGCATGCAAAAACAGATTCGCCACAGTCAAATCGAACTCGAACAAAAAACGATTCCGTGGTATCAGCAAACAACTGAATTTACCTGCGGACCGGCTTCTCTGATGATGGCTATGCATAATCAGAATCCTGATTTTGATATGAATCAAGAAAATGAATTGGATATCTGGCGGGAAGCAACTACCATATTTATGACTTCAGGTCATGGCGGTTGTCATCCTACAGGCTTGGCCTTGGCGGCGAATAAACGTGGCTTTGAGGCAAGCGTTTTTCTTAATACACAGGAACCCTTGTTTCTCGAAGGGGTTCGCTCCACTAAAAAGAAAAACATCATGCGTGTTGTCCATGATCAATTTTTGAAAGAAGCCATGAACCAAAAAATTAATATGGTTTATGAGGAGATCTCTCAAGCGCGCTTACAATCTTTGCTAGATCAAGGCTATGCTGTTTTAATGCTCATCAGCACCTACCGTCTTGATGGCAAAAAAGCCCCGCATTGGGTGATGCTCACGAGCATGGATGAAATGTGTTTATATGTGCATGACCCAGATTTAGATACACAGCAACAACCCGTTGATTGCCAGTATTTACCTATCGCCAAGCAAGACTTCGATAAAATGTCAGCATTTGGTTCGGGTCGGCTAAGAACAGCGGTTGCGATCAGGCGAAAATAGACAGTGGAATATAAATAGTGCCCATCCAGAAACGACGACCTGCTGCGGAAGCTGATAACATGCCATCTTATACCTACTAGATCTAGTTGTTTGGAATAACCAAACGCCCAGATCTAGTAGGTGCAAGCTAACATGTTCTCAACTCCCTCGGGACGGCCCTGTTTCTGGACGGGCACTAAATAGTTTTTAAAGAGGCAATTTTTAAGGTGAATCTTGAAGCCATACTTGATGTAAGTCCATACTCTTGGCATAGCATTGGCACTGCATTATTTTGTGGTGCTGTCATTGGCTTGGAACGACAGCTTCGGGGTAAGCCGGTCGGTATCCGAACGTCTACCTTAATAGTCTTAGGGACTTATTTATTCCTTGCAACGGCCTTCATGTTGAAAGGTGATGTCATTGATCACTCGCGCGTAGTCGGGCAGATAATTACCGGCATTGGATTTCTTGGCGCCGGCGTTATGTTAGCAAAAGATGGCGCCATTGTCGGTGTTACCTCAGCCGCGACGATATGGGTGCTGGCATCGATTGGTGTCATGATAGCCACCGATCATCTGCTGGTTTCTATTAAGGTTTCGTTGTTGGTGGTGGCCATTTTATATGGTGTCGATGCCCTTGAGGCCAATGTAAAAATGTTTGGCCGCGGGGTTCATGCAAAAGTGAAATCTTATAGTGCCAAGTCACAAACAAAAAGCCAGAGCAGGGTTAACGTTGATAAAAATCATCACAAATCATCAAGTCCTGAAAGCCAGATAGTACAACAAACAACTAATCCGAATACGCAAAAGTAAATTTTACACTCAGCGTAAGAATCTAAGTTCCTGATCCACCAAAGCTTTGGTAATATCCACCGGCTTTAAAAAGTAAGCATCGTTAGTGAATGTTTGTTCATACCTCATCAAAAAAGCCAATAAAAAATAATGCTCCATAGATGGAACTCTCGATATGATTAATACAATTGCTGCACTTACCATACGTGCGCGCTGGTTTATTATTTTAT
>JBFJZQ010000261.1:0-4754 GCA_041622015.1 Oleiphilaceae bacterium | reverse complement strand
GGCCCTGGAATACCTGCTTCAGATATGCAAAAAGTATTCGAGCCCTTTTATACAACCAAGCAACAAGGCACAGGCTTAGGCTTGGCGGTGGTTCAGGCGGTTGTAAAAGCTCACGGTGGAGAATTTAGTGTTAAATCGACAAAACAGGGTGTGAGCGCCAGCGTTCGTTTACCTGCATATAAAGCTAATCAATCAGATATAAAGAGGTAGTCAGAATGTCAACGAATACTAATGTGACTAAGGTACTCATTGTTGAAGATGATAAAGAGCTTAGAGAGGCTTTATGTACCACACTTCAATTAGCCGGAATGGAATTTGTAGAGGCCGAATGCGCTGAAGCGGCACTTATTCAGCTTGAAAGACACAAAGTGGATATTGTGGTGAGTGACGTCAATATGCCAGGTATGGATGGACACGCTTTGTTGAATCATATCAAGCAAAAATATCCTGAATTACCGATGATGCTTATAACGGCTTTTGGTCAAGTAAAAATGGCTGTGGAAGCCATGCAAAATGGCGCAGCAGATTACTTGGTCAAACCCTTTGAACCAAAAATATTAATTCAATCCATCATTAAAGTTCTGGGGATGTCAGAAGAGGGTGTGAGTGTAACTCGTTCAGGTCAGTCTGAATCTCCTGTGGCTGAAGACCCGTTTACTAAACAGTTTTTCCAGATCGCAGAGCGGGTCGCTGAGTCAGAATCAACGGTGATGATTTCAGGTGAAAGCGGCACGGGCAAAGAGGTCTTAGCACGGTATATTCATGATAAGTCACCTAGAAGAAAGAAACCTTTTGTAGCTTTGAACTGTGCTGCAATACCAGAAAATATGCTCGAAGCAACGCTGTTTGGTCATGAAAAAGGTGCTTTTACCGGTGCATATAACAGTTCGCCCGGTAAGTTTGAGCAGGCAAATGGCGGCACCTTATTGTTGGATGAGATTTCAGAAATGGATCTGGGTTTGCAAGCTAAGTTATTGCGAGTACTTCAGGAGCGAGAAGTTGAGCGCGTTGGTGGGCGTAAAACAATACCCTTAGATGTTCGTGTTCTAGCAACAACCAACAGAGATTTAAAAGACTATGTAAAAGAAGGTAAGTTCCGCGAAGATTTATACTATCGTTTGAGTGTTTTTCCGATGATGTGGAAACCTTTAAGGGAGCGTCCTCTTGATATTTGGCCCTTAGCTGAAAGACTACTGGACGAGCATGCTCAAAAAATGAAGCGTTCACCGATGAAATTTGCAGCTGATGTGCAGCAATATTTAACGCAATATTCCTGGCCTGGAAACGTTCGTGAATTAGATAATGCTATTCAGCGCTCGCTTATTTTAGCTGCCAATGGCCTTGTAAACGTCGCCGATTTTTGTCTGGATACCGCCAATACGGCTAGCTGGATTTTGGACTCTACCGAAGCTAAACAAGCGCAAGAGCCTGATAGCATCATTGAGGTTGAAATGGACTCTGAGCTAATGTCAGGTTTAGGTAAAGATCTGAAATTGAGGGAATACCAAATTATTATTGATACCTTGAAGCAAGAAAATGGCAGAAAGAAAAATGCAGCTGAGAAGCTAGGCATTAGCCCAAGAACTCTTCGCTATAAACTTGCGCAGATGAGGGATAACGGTATAGATGTTCGCGCAAAACTATCTGCCTAGCTAACAGTAAAGAGTAAAAATGCTAGATAGTGCCAGTAATAATTAGCGTTATTAAAGGGTGCTAACTATCTTTTATAAAAGATTTTATACAAGGAGCTTCGGCTCCTTTTTTCGTTTTCTATTGTTGGCCTGCTTTATGCATGATTGATTGGTAAGTGTGTCCAAACAACAATATTTTGACGAGGTGATCTATGTCTGGAATTAACTCCGTATCAGGGAGAGCAGATATTAATCAAGTTTTAGCCGATATGAGAAACTTGCGTGCTCAAGTACAAAAGCCGCAAGAACTAAGGCCTGAGATTTCACCCAATAAAATTCAAAGTACTCAGGCGCCGAGTGAAACACCTAAATTTAGTGATTTGTTGTCTAAAGCGGTGAATACTGTGAATGAGACGCAGAAGCAGTCTAGCGCCATGACCACAGCCTATGTTCAAGGCGACCCGTCAGTATCCTTGTCTCAAGTAATGATTCAGTCACAAAAGTCGTCTGTCTCATTTCAAGCCTTGACCCAAGTTAGAAATAAAGTAGTTCAGGCATACGAAGATATTATGAAAATGCCGGTTTAAATTTATGTCGACTTTTATAGCTAAACATCCGATAACAACAAACCCGACTGAGTTAATAACAATGCCGATTACCCACAATATTGAGTCTATTGAAAACACGATAGTCAACTTTTCGACTCAAGTAGTAGGATCATTTTTGTTTGCTTGTTTATTTATGCGAAAAGAGGCTTGATCTATGGCACTTGCACCCGCAGAAACCAGGAATAACCTACCTATGAATATGGGTTCAACAGCAGACAGTGAATCAATAGGTTCAGATAGTGACTTGATGACAGGCATCAATCGTTTGGGGATGTTTCGTCAAATTGGTTTGATGGTAGGTTTGGCCGCTAGTGTTGCCTTAGGTCTATGGTTGGTGCTTTGGTTGCAGGAACCCAACTATCAACCGTTGATGAATAATATCAAGCCGCAAGATTTAGAAGAAGCGACACGGGTTTTAAATATTAATGCTGTGGACTTTAAGATAGATCATCGGACTGGCATGTTGTTAGTCGAATCAAGCAAGCTCTATGAAGCCAGAATGAAGCTTGCTGCAAATGGTATTACCAGTGAACAGACTGTAGGCTATGAAATACTTGATAAAGAGCAGGGCCTGGGCTCGAGTCAATTTATGGAGTCTACCCGATTTAAGCGTGGTTTAGAGGGCGAGCTCGCAAGGTCCATTGCTAGCTTTAACAACATTAGAAATGCCCGCGTACATCTCGCTATTCCAAAGCGCTCAGTCTTTGTTCGGGATACACGCCATCCAACGGCTTCTGTGTTGGTTGAAACCTCTTCTTCCCGGCCTATTACCAGAGAGCAGGTCGATTCAATTATCAATCTAGTGGCCGGTAGCGTTGCCGAAATGAGTAAAAACCAAGTCACTGTGGTGGATCAAAATGGCAACTTGCTCTCTAACAACGATGAAACAGAATTAGATAAAATGGTGTCGAAGGAGTTTGAGTATTCCCGAAAACTGGAAGAAGTGCTTAATAAACGTATAAACAGTTTACTCACGCCTATTATGGGCTCGGAACGTTTTCGGTCCGAAGTATCTGCCGATATTGACTTCACAAAAACTGAATCAACGGCTGAGTCTTTTAACCCGGATGCACAGGTGATCAGAAGTGAACAAACGCTCGATGAACAACGACAAACAATGGCAGAAGGGGGGATTCCCGGTGCTCTAGCGAATCAGCCGCCTGCTAATGCGCAAGTGCCAGAACAAGGGGCAGGTGCAGCCGCCCAAGAAGGAGGGGTTCCGACGAATGTGCGTTCACAGGCAACACGTAATTATGAAGTCGATCGAACTATTAGCTATACTCGACATCAACAAGGTAATTTAAAACGCTTAACCGTCGCTGTTGCGATTGATGATATCCGCTCAATTAATCCTGAATCAGGTGAAGTGACATTTACCCCTTGGTCTGAAGCCGAGTTGGAAAGGCTTACATTGCTGGTCAGAAATGCAGTGGGCTACTCTGCTTCCAGAGGCGATAGTGTGAATGTGATAAATACGCCGTTTGCTCCGGTTGTAGTAGAGCCTTTTGTTGAACCGCAACTATGGGAGCAAGATTGGTTTTGGGATGTGGTCTGGAAAGCGTTGGCTGTACTAATGGCTTTGATTGTTATCTTTACCGTTATTAGGCCAACCTTTAAAAACTTGGCAACCAGCGGTGCCCAAGCGAAAGAGTTTGCCTTAGCCGGTGATGATGATGGCTTGGCGCAAATGTCTTCAATGAGCGAGGGTGCAGCAGGTGACAGGGTAAGTTTGAGTGCATCTGATGAGTTTTTGTTGCCAGGCGCATCAGAAGGTTATGATAGACAAATTAATGCCCTGAAGGGGTTAATTGCCGAAGACCCTGCTAGGGTCGCTCAAGTAATACGTCAATGGGTAAATGTTGATGACTGATAATGCAGCAGATAAAAAACTCGCTAAAATCACCCGTGTTGATGCAGCGGCTATATTGTTGATGAGTTTGGGTGAAGCTGAAGCGGCTCAAATATTGAAACATATGGGGCCTAAAGAAGTTCAGCGTGTGGGTACAGCAATGGCAACCCTCAAAGATATTACCCAAGATCAGGTAGAAGCTGTGATGGTTGACTTCCTTGAGTCGGTTGGCAAGCAAACCGGTATGGGAATTGGCTCGGATCAGTTTATTAAGAATATGCTGACAGAAGCCTTGGGTAAAGATAAGGCAGATAGTCTTATCGATCGAATTCTCGTTGGCGGAAACACCACGGGTCTGGATACGCTCAAATGGATGGACGGCAGAGCTGTCGCGGAGTTAATACGTTATGAGCATCCGCAGATTCAAGCCATTGTTTTGTCGTATCTAGAATCCGACCAGGCTGCTGAAGTTTTAGGTGTGCTGGATGAAAAAGTTCGCCTGGATGTCATTATGCGAGTCGCTTCTTTAGAGAGCATTCAGCCGCAAGCGCTGCAAGAATTAAACAATATTCTTGAGAAACAGTTCTCCGGAAATGCCTCCACTAAAACCAGTAAAATAGGTGGTGTGAAGTGCGCAGCCGATATCATGAACTTTATCGATACCAG
>JBFJZQ010000260.1:0-4759 GCA_041622015.1 Oleiphilaceae bacterium | reverse complement strand
TTCACGGTAAGCATACTTTACAGTTTATTTATCTCCATAAAAATAGTTCAGGGTGAAACGTTTATGGTAAGCCTTACAGTTGCATTATTATTTTTTTCTTTAGGGGTTTTTACTATCTGCTTAGGCTTTTTATGTGAACTCATTTACCAAAAAGACAACTTCAGAATAGACAAACTTGCCCTATTAACGGCTAAGACTCAGTTTGCTGACACTTCTGATAACATCAAGGATGTAACAATGACATGAACAAGACCTGTATTAATAAACTTTCCGTCATTGTGCCAGCTTATGAACGCACCCAACAGACAGTACAACTTTTCAAAGAATACAAAGAGAAGTGCGATAAACTATGTGCCAATGTTGAATATATTTATGTTATTAGTGCTGAACTGAAATCACTAACCGAAGAACTGAAACAGCTCCAAGAACAGAACGATGACATGAAATTGATTATACTCAATAGGAATTACGGTGAAGCCACCGCAGTTCAAGTAGGTTTCAGCCATTGTTCAGGTGACTTTATCCTAACACTCCCACCTTATAAACAAGTAAGGACGGAGGAATTAGACAAATTATTTGAGAAAATAGAAGAGGCAGATATCGCCTTAGCGAAACGTTGGCCAAGACTAGATAGCAAAACCAACCAGTACCAAACTAAGATTTTTAATAAAATACTGCAGAAGCTGTCTGGTTTGAAATTCGATGATATAGGTTGTGGAGTTCGTCTCATTAGAGCTGAAGTCTTGAAAGAAGTGTTCATGTACGGCGATCAATGGCGTTTTTTACCGCTACTCTCTTATCAGTTTGGCTATCAATCAACAGAAGTTGAGGTAACACAAGCAGGTGAAGATACCCACAAAAGATTCTATAGTCCTGGCGTTTACTTAAGACGCCTACTCGACTTACTCACTATTGTTTTCTTAACTAAATTCAAGAAAAAACCGCTGCGTTTTTTTGGTCTGATCGGCAGTAGTTCAATATTGATAGGTTTCTTTGGTTTACTCTATCTTACCTTCGAAAAATTGATTCTAGATGTCGCCATGGCAGATCGCCCCGCCTTAGTTCTGTTTTCACTATTTATGGTGCTCGGCTGCCAACTTATCGCCATAGGTTTAGTTGGCGAAACGTTAATATTTACCCATTTAAAAGAACTAAAGGAATACAGTATTAAAGAAATCATTGGGTAAAACGAATAGCTAAATTAAAAGAAGCTTGGTGATGAAGTAAAGAGCTATGGTTAGCTTAGCCATAATCAGAATAAATAAATAAATAAATAAGCCATACCTTTAATATAAATCCCAATTAAGCGTCACACCTAACGATAATTCTTCGTATTCTCTAAATGTATTCTTATTATTGTCTCTGTGTTGATAGGCAATAAAGCCATTAGTGGAAAATTCTTCCGTCCAGCGATATGCGCTATCTATGGTGTAGGTTTGGGTGGCATTATCACCATCACCAGGTCTATCTAGAAGCTCTTGTTTTACATGCTGATATGTAAAACCTGCCGTTAAACCTTCTTGAATTTGCTGGCGAAGGTTTAAAATAAGACCTATTGAGCGTTCATCATTATTTTGGATATCGTAATTTAGATCACTCCAGAAGGCACTAAGTGTATATTCATAGGAATCTATACCTCTGCTTATCGAGATATCTGCTGTTTTTTGTTTAATGGTATCAAGCTGTGTCGTGGTTTCTAATCGAGGGTTATCCAAACTATACGTTGGGTTCGCTGCAATAAGGCTTTCAAATGATTCAAAACCTATTGACGAGTCGGATATGGACTCTGAATATTGGGCAACAATATTGTGGTAATACACTTGCTCACGCTGAAGCTGGAGTTTAAAAAAATTACCCGATATCGTTTGGCTATCTTCTGACCTGACTTCATTTCTTCCTATATTTGCACTAAAAGAGCCATGCGAAAACCGCCGATTCATTCCGACATCCAAGGATATATTTTGCGAATGCTCGTTACTGCTTGAGCGTGTTCTGCCATCTTCTTTTACTTCTATTACCCGGTCATAGTTACCGTTTAAACTGAAGTCAGTAAGGCTGTTGTACTGATAAATATAACTTGCGTTAGCATCAACGCGTTTGGTGTCTGCCGCCTCTTCATCTGAATTTATGACGTGAACATAGTTTACTCCCAAACGAATAGTAGATGCCTTCGTCATTCGGTAGTTTATAGTAGGCCCAGTTCGAAAGGTATTTCGTTGCTCGCGGTTGTCTGGGGTATCACCCGCAGTGGAATCACTCAGCACATCATTTCGAGTAAAGGATGTGCGCCAGTCTAAAAATTCCTCAATAATATCGAAGTTAAATAAGCCAAAGCCTGTCGTAAGTTGAGTTTGGTTGGAAAAAGTATTATTTAGATAGAACTCTTGGGATAGGTTAAAACTTGCATTGGCATTAAAGCGTTTTCTCTGCTCACTCAATAATACACTCAAGCCAACACGCTCTATGACATCATCTTGAGTATTGTTCGATGCTAGCCTGGCATTTGTTGTATATTCAGTTGTTGAAAATACACTGGCATTTAATTCGGCTGCGTGGGCTTGAGACAAGCTGAAAACAAAGGACATTAGCAATGAACCTGCGCATAGTTTACTTAGCTGTGACAAAAGGCTACTGGCGTTCATGCTTACTTTTCAATCCTGTGAAATGGGTACGACTTTTTAGTTGTTATAAACCAAACCAACCAATTTTTCTGCATCGACGGCTGCAATAGCTGTTTCCACTTGTTCAGTCGTTGCCCTGCCATGTGGCACAACAAGCAGAACCATGTCAGAAATTTCCGTTAGTATAAGGGCTTCTGATGAATCCACTACGGGCGGCGCATCGATAAAAATATATCGATCTGTATAGCGGGTTCTAATTTCATCTATAAAATATTGCATCTTTTCTGAAGAAAAATATTCTGCTGCACCTTCACTGTTACCGCCGATTGGAACAACCCTTAGCCTGGGTATACCCGTGGCATAGACGACATCTTTAATATTGAGGTTACTATTACTAAGGTAGTCGGTGATGCCTGTCGTGGCTCCGCCTATGATTAATTCATCAAGGCTTGGGGCATACAGGTTTGCATCAATCAACATGCTGGTTTTTGCTTTATCTAAGGCAAATACCGAGGCCAGGTTTTTTGCCACATAACTGGCGCCGCCGCCATGAGTGATAGAAGACACCATACACACGAAGTTTTTCTTATCATTCTTTTTAAGCAGCTGGGTACGTAATTCTCGAAAAGTATTGAGAATTCTGACATTCCCCATACCACCGTTAACTATTTTAAGGCGCTCTAATTCTGTAGCAGAAAATTTATCGACTTCCCCCATGCGGGAAATATCTGAATCAACAGCTACTTTTTTATCGACTATATGCATTTATAACCCTTTTTACCGCTAGCTCTCTTATAAAACGGGAGCTAATTGTATGACTAAGCGAAATTTAATATACCTGTTTTAGATGCATAGGCTAAGCCTACATAGGCAACCATAATGAACAAGCCTAAGAAAATACAAATGATCATATCTGTTCGCATTACACGTTTAGTGAAGGCTGTTTTTATATGCGGAATGACCGCTAAAACAGGTACATTCAATTCTGCTAAACGATCGGGAAAACGTATCCGCTGGTCGACCAAGACATACGCTACCAGTAAACCCAATACAGCAAACAAGCCCACTAAAGGCCCCAGAATAACAAAATGCACAAAACGTAGACCGGTCGGATTAAGAGGAGGAAGCGCGGGCTCTTGAACTCTATAAGTAACACCTTGCCCTTCGATATTAAGCGTCATAGAGAGGCGCGCTTTTTCTTTTCGTTCAAGCATGTCTTCGTAAATACGTTTGGTCACGGTGTAATCACGCGTTAATTCAGATTCTTGGGCGTTTCGTTCTGCAATCCGCTTACGGCGCTTGTATTCCTCTTCTTGCAATGCTTCTAGCGCTGTTAAACGCTTTAGCTTGGCTTGCATTTCTGTTTGAACCAGCGACAAGCGACTTCTTAATTCTTGGTAGAGTGGGTTTAATACCGTTTCATCTTCTGAGCGAACCGGTTTTCCTGCACCCTGTTTTTTAGCTTCTGCGGCATCTTGAATAGCTTTACGTACATCTGCTATTTGATAGGTTAAACTCACCACATCGGGGTAATCTTCTGTATAGCGCAAGAGTAAATTATTACGCTGTGTCTCAAGTGCATTTAAACGTTCACCATAGACATCGGCTTTGAATTTTTGAGACGAGAATTCTGATTCGTTTCTCAATTGGTTTTGTAAAGACGCAATGGTTGTTCGATTTTCATCAATATTAATCTTAAGCTCTTCGATTTGAGCTCTTAACCGGCTGATACTCGCATCAACATCGCCATCACGACCATCAAAATTATTTGCTCTGAAAATTTTCAATTTCTCTTCGGCTAATAACAGCTGGTCTTTGTATTGTTTTACCTGGTTGTCGATAAACATAAATGCTTCACGACTTTCTGAACGCTGGTCATCAGAAGAAGCTTTGATAAAAATATCAATAACTTTGTTAATGACCTGATAGGCCTCTTCTGCTGTTGAGTCTGAATAACTGACTTTAATGTAATTTGCGCCTAAGCCAGAAATTTTTAGTTTATTTCTAAGCTGGTTGATTTTTTGACCTAATTCTTCAGCACTTGAAAAGCCATCCAAACCGTAAACAGATTCCACAGCTTCTTTCAGAATACGTGGCGAATACATGGTTTCTTGAACGACTTTAGTCTGATTCTGAAC